>DAOVXU010000163.1 GCA_030635995.1 Arcobacter sp.
TATTTTTTAAAATTCTAAAATTTTTCAGATAAACTTCTTTATATAGGAGTTTATTTTGAAAACAATAACACAATTAAACAATCACGATAAACCAAGAGAAAAACTATTAAAAAAAGGTGCTAAGGCACTTAAAGATTATGAATTGGTAGCTATTTTACTTGGCACTGGGGTAAAAGGGAAAGATGTAATAAAATTATCCAAAGAGATAGTGAAAATATTTGAAAATGATTTCAATAATTTAGATATAAATAAGTTATTAAAAATACATGGTTTAGGGGAGGTAAAAGCATCTCAATTAATATCCTCAATAGAACTATCAAAAAGATACCTAATAAAACAAAATAAGAAAATATCAGGTGCATCGGATATATATGAGGAGTTAAAAGAATATAAAAATAAACAGCAAGAATATTTTTTAGCAATTTATCTTGATGGAGCAAATCATCTATGCCAAATAGAAGTTATATCAATAGGCACTCTAAATCAAAGTTTAGTACACCCAAGAGAAGTATTCGCACCTGCTATACAAAATCGTTGTGCAAGTTTAATAGTTGCTCACAATCATCCTAGTGGAGTTTTAAAGCCAAGTAGAGAAGATTTGGTTGTAACTAAAAGATTAAAAGAGAGTGGAAAGCTTTTAGGTATAGAGTTGCTAGATCATGTGATATTAGGGAGAGATGGGTATTTTAGTATGAAGGATGAGGGGATGTTGTGAAATAAGTTATTTTGTTAGATTTAGATAAAATAATAGTTATTAATTAAAAGGCTTTATATATTATGAGTGAAGAGCAAAAAAAGAAGCTAGAACAACAACTGTGGAATATTGCAAATACTCTTAGAGGTAAGATGGATGCAGATGAGTTTAAAGATTATATTTTAGGTTTTATTTTCTATAAATATCTATCTGAAAAGATGGAAAGCTTTGCTAATGAACTTTTGGAAGAAGATGAAGTTTTATATACGACTTTAGAAAACAATGAAGATGATAAAGAATATTTAGAAGCTATAAAAGAAGATTCTATTAATGAGCTTGGTTATTTTTTAAATCCTTGGGAGCTTTTTAGTGCTGTTGCATCAAGAGGTAATGGAGATACAAATAACTTTATCTTAGAGGATTTATCTGATATTTTACGACATATTGAACAATCAACTATGGGGACTGAAAGTGAAGATGATTTTGAACATCTATTTGAAGACCTTGATTTAACTTCTACTAAACTTGGAAGAACAGAAGACGCTAAGAATACTTTAATAGTAAAAATTCTTTCACACTTAGATGATATTGATTTTGAATTGAAAAATCATGATAGAGATGTACTAGGAGATGCTTATGAATATCTTATTGGTAAGTTTGCTAGTGGAGCTGGTAAAAAAGCAGGTGAATGTTATACACCTAAAGAAGTATCTAAAATACTTGCAAAGATTGTTACTAATAAAAAGAGTAAATTAAAATCAGTTTATGACCCAACTTGTGGAAGTGGTTCATTACTTTTAAGAGTTTCAAAAGAGGTTGAAGATGTATCAAATTTTTATGGTCAAGAGTTAAATAGAACTACATATAACCTTGCACGAATGAATATGATAATGCATGATATACATTATAGAAAATTTGATATAAGACAAGAAGATACACTTGAAAACCCACAGCATTTAGAAAAAAGGTTTGAAGCGATTGTTGCCAATCCTCCTTTTTCTGCTATTTGGTCAGCAAATCCTTTGCATATGAGCGATGATAGATTTTCACAATATAGTAAACTTGCACCTAAATCAAAAGCAGATTTTGCATTTGTACAGCATATGATACATCATCTTGACGATAATGGTACTATGGCTATTGTATTACCTCATGGAGTATTGTTTAGAGGTTCATCAGAAGGGCATATAAGAAAATATCTAATAGAGGATAGAAATTATCTTGATGCAGTTATAGGATTACCTGCTAATATATTTTATGGTACTTCAATACCTACTTGTATTTTAGTATTTAAAAAGTGTCGTGAAGATAGTGACAATGTTCTTTTTATAGATGCTTCAAAGCATTTTGAAAAGGTTAAGGCACAAAATTATTTAAGAGATGAAGATATAGATAAAATTATCACTACATTTCAAAATAGAGAAACTTTAGATAAATATTCATATAAAGCTAGTATAGAAGAGATAAAAGAAAATGATTTTAATCTAAATATTCCTAGATATGTAGATACTTTTGAAGAGGAAAAAGAGATTGATTTAGATGATGTATCCTTTACGCTTCAAGCTTTGGATAATGATATGATTGAAACAGATAAAACTATTGCTGATTTTTGTGATGAGTTAGGCATAAAGAAGCCGTTTTAATATGAATGAAAATAATATAAAAATATTTGAAGATAAAAATGTCCGTACTTTATGGGATAATAATGAAGAAAAATGGTATATATCTATTGTTGATGTAATATCAATTTTAACTAACAGTGTAAATCCTAGAAAATACTGGAGTGTCTTAAAAACAAGATTAAAAAAAGAGGGAAGTCAGTTGGCTACAAATTGTAGTCAACTGAAAATGAAATCTTCTGATGGTAAGTTTTATAAAACAGATGTAGCTGATACTGAACAACTTTTTAGATTAATTCAATCTATCCCATCACCAAAAGCAGAGCCATTTAAACTTTGGTTAGCAAAGTTAGGAAAAGAAAGACTTGATGAGATGCAAGACCCAGAACTTACAATTGATAGAGCTTTGGGGCAGTATTTGGAGCTTGGTTATTCTCAAAGTTGGATAAATCAAAGACTTAAAAGTATAGAGATACGAAAAGAGCTAACAGATGAATGGAAAAGTAGAGGTATTAAAGAGGGGCTAGAGTTTGCTACATTAACCAATATCATAACAAAAACTTGGTCAGATAAAACTACAAAAGAGTATAAAATATTAAAAGGTTTAAAGCAAGAAAATTTAAGAGACAATATGACAAATACTGAACTTATCTTA
This sequence comes from Arcobacter sp., assembly GCA_030635995.1. Taxonomy (GTDB): domain Bacteria; phylum Campylobacterota; class Campylobacteria; order Campylobacterales; family Arcobacteraceae; genus CAIJNA01. The sequence continues at coordinate 2,969 of DAOVXU010000163.1, forward strand.
AATATGTTGGCAGAAGCATCTACAAAAGATATATCACAAGCTATCAATCCAAAAGATTTTAAAGATAGTAAAGTCGTAGCAAAGCAAGGTGGAGAAGTTGCCAAAGTTGCAAAAGAAGCACTAGAATCTAAAACAGGTAAAAAAGTGGTGTCAAGTCTAAATGCTAAAATGATATTAGAAGAACAAAAGAAGTTGAGATAATGAGTAATATACCTAAATTAAGATTTAAAGAATTTAGTGGGAAGTGGGAATCTAAACAAATTCAAAATATTCTAAAAATTGGAAGTGGAAGAGATTATAAACATTTAGAAAATGGAACTATTCCAGTTTATGGAACAGGTGGATATATGACTTCAGTTAATAAATATTTATACGATGGGGAAAGTGTTTGTATTGGAAGAAAAGGGACAATAGATAAGCCTAAATTTTTAAATGGTAAATTTTGGACTGTTGATACTCTTTTTTACACTCATTCTTTTAATAATGTTATTCCTAAGTTTATATATTCTATATTTCAAAGAATAAATTGGAAAAAATATAATGAAGCTTCTGGAGTTCCTAGTCTTTCTAAAAGTACAATTGAAAAAATAAAAATTTCAATACCACAAAAACAAGAACAACAAAAAATCGCATCTTTTTTAACTTCTATTGATACTAAAATAGAACAATTAAATAAAAAACAGCAGTTGTTAGAAGAGTATAAAAAAGCAATAATGCAGAAGATATTTAGTCAAGAGATTAGGTTTCAAAATGATGATGGTAGTGCGTTTGGTGATTGGGAAGAAAAAACTTTAAAAAGTATTTCAGAACAAATATCTTATGGATTAACAGTTAGACCAGAATATATAGAAAATGGTATTCCATTGATTTCAGCAAGAGAACTAAAAGGTGGCAAAATAAATTATGATGTAGCTCCTAAAATTTCTGAAAATTCATATAATATATTATCTTCAAAAGCTAAGGCGAATAAAGGCGATATATTTTTAACAAAAACTGGAACAATTGGATTAAGTGCTTATGTTAATGACGATTTTAAAATAGCTGTTACTCAAAATATAGCTGTAATTAGAGTTGTTAATAAATCATATAATCATCAATTTATATTACAATTATTTAAAACAAA
>DAOVXU010000081.1 GCA_030635995.1 Arcobacter sp.
AAAATCTTCAATTTTTTCTAATTGTTTAGCTTTTAAGTTTTTATCAAGTGGTAGATTATCAACAGAAGCTACATAACCTTTTTTATGTATTTGAATATGTCCTAGCATACTATCTGTAATCTGACCAACCATATAAGTTTTAAAACTACCTGCAAGTGCTGAATAAACTAGAACAAATACTACACCAAGTGTTATAAGTGAAGCTGTTAACATTGTACGACGAGAATTCCTAAGCAAATTTCTATATGCTATTTTAAATATATTATTCATTACTAGTACCTCTCAATACTTTTCTATCTTCAGTTATATTTCCATCAACAATAGAGATAAGCCGATTAACCTTAGAAACTATTTTTTCATCATGAGTTGCAAATACAAAAGTTGTATTATGCTCTTTTTGGATTTTTTGCATAAGCTCTATTACTGAATTTGCAGTTTTACTATCAAGGTTTGCAGTTGGTTCATCTGCAAATACAATTGCTGGGTTTGTTACCAAAGCTCTTGCTATTGCCACTCTTTGTTTTTGTCCACCAGAAATTTGTTCTGGAAACTTATCTTTTTGATCAAGCATTCCAACCTCATTTAAAAGATTTAAAACTCTCTCTTTTCTCTGCTCTTCAGGAAGATTTTGTATCATAATAAGAGGGTATTCTATATTTTCATAAACTGAAAGTACAGGGATAAGATTGAAACTTTGAAAGATAAAGCCTATATGAAGACCTCTAAAATTTGCTAATTTGGTTTTATCTAAAGAGGTTATCTCCTCTCCATTTATATTTAAACTACCCTCAGTTGGAGTATCTAAACAACCTAGCATATTTAAAACTGTACTTTTACCACTTCCACTAGGTCCAATTAAAGAGATAAATTCTCCTTTGGAAATATCAAGTGAGAAATCTTTTATAACTTCTAAGTCCAATTCCCCTGTTTTATAAACTTTTTTAAGATGTTTCGCTTTTATCATTCTATAATCCCCTATTCTGTAATCATTTTATAAATCTCAGTCGTACTTACTTCTAATTCATTTGAAAGTGGTCTAATTCTACTATTAGAATCAACTTCAATACCTTTAGACTTTAAAACTTTAATAGCTTTTTCCAAATCAATATTTCCCATATCACTTAAATCTTGTAGTGTTTTTCTACCTAATTTCGCTGGTGGTGGTTTTATGGCTACTGTTTTATTCCCAATAACTTTATCTTGAGATGATTTTTCACCCCAAGATGATTTGATTGTTTCACCAAAATCTAAAAATCCTTTAAATGGTTGTATTAAAGTTATTGTACCCACTATAAATAAAAGATTTAATAATAAAGCTATTAAAAATTCTTTTTTAGTAAAAGATATTTTTCTGGAACTATCTTTCATATAACTTACTATTGGTTTCCAATTAAAATATATATGCCAAATAGCCAAAATCAAAAATGTCACCATAGAAGTGGTATGAAGTTCTTGATATTGAGTTTTATCAAGCCCTAAAAAATGCCAATCAAGCCATTTTGAAATCCGTCCATGTGGTGCTATAAAAAGTATAACACCAGTATAACTTATAATTAAAAATGAAAATCCTAAACTTAATGATATTATCTTCTTCATTATCGTCCCCCCATACCTTGACCTCGTCTAGTTCCTTGACTTTGAGAATTTCCTCTTTGGGTTCTATTTAAACCTCTATTTTTCTCATATTCAGATAAAATCCAAGTCGTTATAATATCCAAATCACTATCAGAAAGATGTCCATATGCTGGCATTTGAGTATTACTAAAATTTCTATATTTAGCTTTACTTCCATTTTTAATACTTTGTATCATCATCTTTTGAGCATCTACACCATACCATTTTATATTTTTTCTAGCCGTACCCATAAAAGCAGGTGCTTCTTTTGTCCCCATTATATTGTGACATGCCATACAACCATTTACTTTTGTAAGTTCTTCCCCAGTAGATGAAAATAAAACAGTTGTTGCTAAAACTGCACTAAAAAATAACTTTTTATAAATTAAACTCATAATATATACCTCCTAAGTATTTATATTAAAAGTATATTCCCAAAGTATTAATATAGTATTAATATAGTATTAATATCCTATACCTAATATATTTGATCTGGCTTATTATTCAACTACTAAAATATCTGTAACATATAAGCAAAAAATTTAAAAAAATTTAAATTTAGAATATAGAATTTTATATAATATTCGACATACTTTTACATCTATGATGATAAGTTCTAGGGAAGATATACTTTGGGTTGATTCAATATTAACACAGTTTTAGCACAATGAAAAATTAGGTGCTTCCTAAACCCCATTATACAAAGGGCTTTTAAGATAATGAAAGCGTTATCATAAACTCCGCCCCAATATATTCTATATCATTGCAACTATATTTTGTATTTTTAGCTTTAATAGTTCCATTCATCCCTTCCACTATTAAATTATATGTCATATTTAATCCCAATCCTGTACCTCTACTTTGATGTTTTGTAGTAAAATAGGGTTCAAATATTTTAGGTAATACATCTGTAGGAATTCCCCCTGCGTTATCTTTAAATATAATATACACTTTATCTTCTTTTTTATATGTTGAAATAAAAATAAATTTATTTTCTATATCTTGTTCATCTAAAACATCTCTTGCATTATTAAATATATTTATAAAACATTGTTTTAATTCATTTGGATAACCATCTAAGACAATATCATCTTGAATATCTAAAATTAATTCAATATGATGTTGTTTTTTCGAATGTTCTACTAAGTTAAGAAAACTATTTATATTCTCTTTTAAATCAAATTTAACAATTGTTCTATCTCCCTTAATATAATTTGCAAAATCATCTATAGTTTGAGAGAGAAATTGAGAATTGTCATTTATAGATTCACAAGATTTAACTAAAAAAGAACTTTCAAGTATTCCTAACTCCTCTTGCATAATAAGTCCCGTAGAAGTTGTAGATATCACAGATAAAGGTTGTCTCCATTGATGAGCAATATTTCCTATCATCTCACCCATAGATGCCATTTTTTCTGATTTATATAATTGATCCTGTATATTATTGTTTTTTTCAACCTCTTCTTTAATTCTTTTTTCAAGATTTTTATTTATCTCTTCAAGCTCATGTTCACTCTCTTCTAATTCTCTAGCAGTTTTAGATAAAACTTCTGCTTTATAATTTAACTCTTTAGTTTTTTCTTGCACCTCGATATCTAAAATCTCTTTTTGATTTAGAGTTCTATATATAAAATAAAATAATAACATCAAACCAATAAAACTAATTGCACGGATAATTTTTCCACCCATAATTGTTGTTTCAATAAATGGACTTTGTTCATACGAGACTATCCAAGCTGCTGTTTCATTTGTAATTGAATTTTTAATAGGGAGAAATGTAGCTGTTTGAATACCAGCTTTCCAAGGATTATATAAACTGAACTTTTCCCCTTTTGCAACATTTTTATTTATTTCATCTCTAATTGGCTTTAATTTTTGTGCATTTCTAACAATACATCTTTCTCTTGTATGGATACCACCTAAAGTGATCATATAATCAGAATGTTCAGAACTTTGCTCATATGCTAAGATTAAATCTTTACTTGACCAAGTATTTGCTTTAAAAATATCTTTATTTACTAAAAAATGTGTATGTACTTTACTAATATCTTTTAAATTATTTTGAAATGTATCACTTGAAAAAGAGATCTCTATAGCACCTAAATAAATTTTATTTTCACTAAATATAGGATATACATTTCTAAATCCATGTGCAGTTCTCCCCTGATGAAAACCACGAACTATTTTTTTTTCTTTATTTACCAATACCATATCAAGACGAGTATTTACTAGATTATCACCAAATTTATCCTGTTTGTGCATTCTTAAAAATGAGATATTATTTGGTAGTACTATATGATACTGTAGTACACCTCTCTTTTTTAATATTTTATATCTATAAGATAAACTTTGTTTAAGTTGTTCTCTTAAACTATTTAATTGAGCTTTATCTATGGTAGCATTTGCTTTTAATAGAATATTGTTAACATCTTTATTTTCCATTGTTAACTTAAAAACAGCATTTGCCATTTTCGTTTGCTGATCAATTAAAATACTATAGTGCATTTGAAGCTTATTTATTTTAGCATCTAATGCTACTTGAATTCTCTGACTTTTATTTATTTCTGTAATATTATAAACTAAAATATTAGTAATAATATAAATTACAGAAAGAGAAAGTATAATTTTATATTTAGATTTCATAACAGATTAAATACCCTTTACATAGTTATACACTAATTGTAACTTTATTATAATAAAAAAATGATAATATTGTCATAAAGATATTATTTTTCTAGGTTAATCCGACCAAATCTAATTCAACAACAATAAACACTAAATTTGTATTACTTTTAAAAGTAAGATTTTCTAAAAAGAATATTTTTAAGTTAAATTTAATATAAATTTCTAAATATAGCTATATTTGGAGATTTTAGGGTGAGCTTTATTATTTACAATAATTTAATATTGCCATTAAAAAGTAATTTTCTTTTATAAAGTATGTGTTAATTATTTCTCAAATATATCAGAGGTAAACTTATCACTATGACCGCAAATATGTTTTACATTTGCCATTGTAACTGGAAATGTATCACCTATTTTACTCTCTTTATTCTTATTGAAATATAATTGATAAAGATTCACGGCAAAGCTTCTTAAAAGTGTCATACTAAAAGGACTAATATAACATATATGTTCATCTTCTTTAGTTAGCATATCTTTATGGTGTCAAGCGAACTACTAAACTGAGCAGGAAAGTTTTAGAATTCGATTGACACTAATGTCCTAAGTCAGGAAATGAAACATACTTTCACAAGTATGATGATAAATAGTGGTGAAGATATTTTATGAGTAGCTTAAATACTAGGTCATAAAAATGCAAATATCATACTTCAAGTATGTGCAAAATACATGAATAATAATAAAAAGACAAGGGGTACTTTTCTTTTAAATTAGTTGACACAATCATAGTACAATTTTAGCACAATGCAAAGTTTATAGTTTATAAGAACCCATATCTAAAGGGCTAAATAGCTTAATAGCTTAATGGTAACTCTATTGTAAATACTGCACCACTTTGACTATTATAAACACTTAAATGCCCCTTTAAAGACTTCTCAATTATATCTTTACTCATATGAAGACCTAGTCCTGTACCTTGTGTTTGATGTTTAGTTGTATAATATGGATCAAATATTTTAGGCATAACTTTAGCAGGAACTCCTCCTCCATTATCTTCAATTATAATTATAGCTTTTTGATTTTCATATTTTAAATCTATTTTAATCCACTTATCTTCTATTTTATTTTCTATTTGTATATCTTTTGCATTGTTTATAATATTTATAACTACTTGTGACAATTCCCCTAATACCATAGTTATTGTTATATCCTCACAGTTATTAATATTATTTATTAGATTTACTTGATGGTTTTCAAGTGATGCTTGTATAATATCTATAGTACTATTTAATCTATCTTGAAGTATTACAGTTTTTACTTCTTTTTTCTCTTTAATATAATCTCTAAAAGTATCTATTGTTTTTGATAAAAACTGTGCATGTTCATTAATATTATTACAAGATTCTAATAATTGCTTATCTTCTAATATCCCACACTCTTTTTGTACTATTATACCAGTAGCTAATGTACTAATTACACTTAAAGGTTGTCTCCACTGATGAGCAATATTCCCTATCATTTCACCCATTTGTGCATTTTTTGTTTTTTCCAACATATCTTGCTTATGTTCAATAGCTTCTTGTCTTTTAACCTCTAATTCAGTAATATCAGTAAAAGTAACCACACAATCTTTATTTATAATATTATTACTATTTGTATTAATTTGAAAAATATGTATTTTGTCATCTATATCTTTCATTTTTACTTGATGTAGAGAAGAAAATTCAAAAAGTATAATATCTAACCAACTTTTATTATCTTGTTCTTTTTGTAGATAACTATCCTCTTCTATAAAAAAATCACATATACAATCATGATTATTTTCAAAATCTTCTAATGTTTTATAATTAAAAAAATCTAATAAAGCTTTATTTACACTTTTTATATGCACTCCATCGGTTAAGATTATAAAATTTGTTTGAGAGTCTAAAATACCCTGTAACTCATCTTTTTTAGTAAATAAAATATATAAAAGATAAAACCCAATTGCTAAAAAAAGTATAAATAAAATAATAATAGTATAGATATAATTATCAGATAATATTGTATGTTTTCCTAAACTTCTTATTGATAAAAACCCAATCTTTTCTTTTGTGATTTTATTTATAATTGGGATAATAGTAATAATCATATCTATATTTTTATCGTAAACTGAAGATGGTTTATCTTTTTGTCCCATAACTCTAATCATCTTCGTGATATTTTTTTGAGGCACAAGATTTTTCATCTCTTTTTTTGATACTTTTTTTAACTCTTTTAGCACCAATTTATCAAAATAATAATCTTTATGATGGGATGGTTTATATGTTGATTTTATACCTTTAATATTTTGCTGTTGAATAGCACTAAGTTTTACAAATAAATTACTTAATACATCATATTGTTTCATAATAGAAGCTGTAACCGTATGAGTTCCAAATGTTAAATCTATATTACCTACATGTATATCATCTTTAAATATAGGATAAACAAATCTTAGACCATAATTTTTAGTACCAATTTCAATAGTATGCACTGGTTTATGATATTGATTTATATGCACTATTGAAGGTCTTACATTAGATAAACTATCTCCATATCTTCTAATGTCACTCATTCTTAAAAAACTTATATTATTGGGCAAACTAATTTGTATCTGTTTTATCCCTACTTTTTTTAATTTGTTATATCTAAATATCAAATCATTATACATATCTTTTCTTATTTTATTTCGTTGATTTATAGGTGTAGTTTGAAGTTGAGATAATCTACTTTTTAGTTTTCCCATTTTTATTAGTCCTGAACTTAAAGTTGTAGCTAAATGATGCTTTTCTGAATAAACTGTATTGTATGCTCGTAAATAAGTTTCTGTTGTATGGGACAACTGCTCTTTTATTGTATTTTGATTAAATAACAGTATCCCATATGTCACAACAATGCTTAAAACTAAAAATAATATTAACAATAACTTTTTCATATTTTATTATTGCTAATTCTTGCCCAAATTCTACTTAAATTAAAATCAAATTTTGTA
>DAOVXU010000143.1 GCA_030635995.1 Arcobacter sp.
CAGGAGATAAAGAAGCTGAAGAGAGTTTTAAAGCTATAAATGAGGCATATCAAGTTTTAAATGATGAAGAGAAAAAATCTATCTATGATAGATATGGTAAACAAGGGCTTGAAGGGCATGGTCAAGGTGGTGGATTTAGTGGTGGATTTGATGATCTAAGTAGTGTATTTGAAGAGATGTTTGGTGGTTTTGGTGGTGGTGGCGGTCAAAGAAGACAAGCACAGAGAAAAACATATAACTATAATCTTGATACAGAAATAAGTTTACATTTAGAGTTCAATGAAGCTGTATTTGGTTGTAAAAAAGAAGTTAAATATAACTATAAAACTGCTTGTAAAGGGTGTAAAGGTACAGGTGCCAAAGGTGGAAAACTTAGTACATGTAGTACATGTAAGGGTGCTGGTCAAGTACATATGAGGCAAGGTTTTATGACTTTTGCACAAACTTGTCCCACTTGTCAAGGTTCTGGTCAAAGTGTAGCACAAAAGTGTAGTAGTTGTAGCGGTAAAGGTTATGATGAAGTAAAAAATACATTTAGTGTAGATATTCCTGAAGGTATAAATACAGGTAATAGAATTAGAGTAGGTGGGAAGGGAAATGTTGCACCAAATGGTTCTAAAGGTGACTTATATTTAAATATTCAAGTTCAAGATGATGAGAATTTTGTTAGACATGATGATGATATTTATATAGAGATGCCAATTTTCTTTACTCAAATTGCTTTAGGTGCTACTATTAATATTCCAGGTATTAGAGGAGAATTAGAACTTAATATTCCAAAAGGTACAAAAGATAAAGAGCAAATTGTATTTAGAAGTGAGGGTGTTAAAAGTGTAAATGGTAGAGGAAAAGGTAATTTTGTAGTTCAAATAAAAATACAATATCCAAAATCATTAAATAGTGAACAAACTGAACTATTAGAAAAACTTCAAGATTGTTTTGGGATAGAGAGTCAGCCCCATGAAGATAGTTTTACAGGTATGTTTGATAAAGTAAAAAGTTGGTTTAATTAAAATGAGTATTAAAATATCTCCAATGGGAGTTTATCAAACAAATTGCTATATTGTTACAATAAACGATAAAGAGATTATAATTGATCCAGGTGTTGATGCTTTTACTTGGGTTAAGCAAAATGTAACAAATCCAATTGCCATATTAAATACCCATGGACATTTTGATCATGTTTGGAGTAATAATGAGATAAAAGAATATTTTAATATTCCAATTTATTGTCCAAAAGATGATGTTTTTATGTTAGAAGATGATCCTTTTTCACAAGGAACTCCTAAAAGTAAAGCTGATTTTATTATAGAGCCAGATGAAACTATTGTTTTAGAAGATACAGAAATTAAATTTCATCATTTCCCTGGACATACTCCTGGATGTAGTGCAATTCAAATAAATAAGGATCTTTTCTCGGGAGATTTTATATTTAAAGGTTCAATAGGGAGAGTAGATTTTCCTTATTCAGATTCTTCTCATATGAAAGAGAGTTTAAACAAAGTATTACAATGGAAAGATAATTTAACAATATATCCAGGACATGGTGACAGTACCAATTTATCAAATGAAAAGAGTTCTTTAAAAGCTTGGATTAACTATATCTAAGTTAGAATATTAATAGAATGTAAAATAATAATATTAGGTAAATAAATGAAAAGTAAAATAACTTTAAGACTAACAATTTTAATGGTGATCTTTGGTTTTGTTTTAATAGTATCTCAATCATATTCTTTAAGGGAAAATGGGACAACAAATGCAATAACAAAAGCAAATGCTATTGCTGAAATCGTAAAAAGTGGTTTAACTGCTCATATGGTAAATGGAAATATGGATCAAAGGGGAGTGTTTTTAGATTCTATTTCCAAAACAGAGAATATTAAAAAAATATGGATTATTAGAGGTGAAAATGTTGTTAGACAATATGGAAAATCGACTAAAAATGATTTTCCAAAAGATAAATTAGATAAACAAACTCTAAATTCTGGTAAACTTCAATATAAAATAAATGATCATTTATCTAGTGCAACTTTAAGAGTAACAATTCCTTATAATGCAACAGATGAATCATCATTGAATTGTATGCAGTGTCACGATGTAAAATATGGAGATACTTTGGGTGCAGTTAGTATTGTTTTTGATATCTCTGATATTAAAGAAGCAGGGATAAATAATATTATTGTTACTTCCCTAATTACTTTTTTTGCAACTATTATTATTATTATTATGTTAAATAGATTATTAAAACCTTATTTGGAAACACTTGAAATTTTAAATGATAGAATAGATTCGGCAACTAATGGGGTATTTAAAAATATAACATTAAATAATAAATTACCATCTGAAGCAGAAAAATTAATAATTAATTACAATGATTTAACAGATAGTTTAATGGAGACATTTCAAGAGATTGATGATAAATTAAAATCTTTTGTAGGTGGAACTTCAACTGTAACTACTTCTAATAATCCCTTAGCAGAATCAAAAGAGATAATAACAAATTTATCATATCTTTATGAATTTAAAAATCAAATACAACTAGATAAAGATAAAAGTGAAATATATAGTCGATTGGGAGAAATTTTTAAAAACCAATTTAATATTAATTATATTAATATTTTAGAAATAGATGATTTTACTAAAGTAACAAAAGTATATGAACATGGTGGTTTAGATTATTGTTCTAAATCAATAATAGAAAATCCAGATAATTGTAGAGTATCAAGAAATGCAAGTGATGTTTGTTCAATATTTTTTCAAAAAGCTTGTAAATATTTTACTAATGACAATTATTTATATTATTGTATGGATATAGAGATAGGTAAATCATCTAAATTAATATTTAATTTTATATTTCTTAACGAAGATGAACTAACTGAATTTAAGTATAATTTACCATTTATAGAGAGTTATATAAAAGAGGTTGCACCAGAAATTAGCTCTAAAATTTTATTTCAAGCATTAGAGGATTCTGCTTTAAGAGATGGACTAACAGGATTATATAATAGAAGGTTTTTAGATGAACACCTTAAAAAACTTATACCTCAAGCAACAAGAGAAAAAATGAATATAGGAATGTTAATGCTTGATATGGATCATTTTAAAGCTGTAAATGATGAATATGGGCATGATATTGGTGATAAAGTTCTTCAAGAATTTGCTAGAGTAGTATTAGAAAATGTAAGAGATTCTGATATGGTAATAAGATATGGAGGGGAAGAGTTTATTGTGCTTTTAGTTGGGGTAAAAGATGAAGCTGATACTTTAACTGTTGCAAATAAGATAAGAGAAAAAGTTGCAGAAAATGAGGTTGATGTTTATGCTGGTAGTACAATGAGAAAAACAATAAGTATTGGGGTTTCTATGTTCCCAGAAGATTCAACTAACTTTACAACAATTATGAAGTATGCAGATTTAGCATTATATGAAGCTAAAGATTTAGGTAGAAATCAAGTTATAAGATATAGTGAAAATAAGAATGATACTTTAGAATTATTTTAAAAAGGAATAACAATCTTTGTGATGTAAAAAACCATTATCTATTATTGATAATGGTTTATTTATTTATTTAATATATGAGGCGATTTTATCACCCATTTGTGTTGTAGTAAGTACTTCTTTGGCACCAAAAGCTGATAGATCTTTTGTTCTATATCCATCTGCCATAGATTGTTTAATTGCATTATCTATTTCATTGGCTGCTTTAATCTCATCTAAAGAGTATCTAAGCATCATACTAGCACTAGAAATTGTAGCAATAGGATTTGCTATCCCCATACCTGTGATATCAGGAGCTGAACCATGAATTGGTTCATAAACTGCTGTTTTTTCACCTGTAGATGCTGATGGTAAAAGACCAATAGAACCACTTAACATAGAAGCTTCATCTGATAATATATCACCAAAAATATTTCCAGTTAATATTACATCAAATTGTTTTGGATTTGCAATAAGTTGCATAGCACAATTATCTACATACATATGAGATAATTCAACTTCTGGATATTGTGTAGCAATTCTTTCAACAGTATCTCTCCATAGTTGTGAAACATCAAGAACATTTGCTTTATCAATAGAACAAAGTTTTTTATCTCTTTTCATTGCTAATTTAAAAGCAATATGAGTTATTCTCTCTATTTCATATACTTCATAAACCATTGTATTCCAACCTTTAGTTTCTGTTTTACCTTTAGGTTCTCCAAAGTAAATACCACCAATAAGTTCTCTTACAACCATAATATCAACACCTTTGATAACTTCAGGTTTAAGTGAAGAGGCATCAACTAATTCATCATACACTATAGCTGGTCTAAGATTTGCAAATACACCCATCTCTTTTCTAAATCTTAATAGTCCAGATTCAGGTCGTAATTCACGAGGTTGATTGTCCCATTTTGGTCCACCAATGGCACCAAATAAACAAGCATCAGAGTCTAATACACCATCAATAGTTTCTTGAGGAAGAGGGTTGCCTGTAGCATCTATTGCACATCCACCCATTAAATATTCTTTATAATTGAAACTGATATTAAACTTTTTTCCAATGGCATCTAAAACTTTTA
>DAOVXU010000144.1 GCA_030635995.1 Arcobacter sp.
AATCAATTCGTCTCAGATAGAAATATTATAATAAAATAATGTTTAATATTTAAGTATGCATTCCCATCGAGAACGAGAGAAATATCTAATTTAAACTATTTATCTTTTTAATAATCTCAAAAATAGACATTTCTGATTTCACAGCCCCAATTTGATTTGCAATATTTGGCATACCATAAACCACACAAGTCTGCTTATTTTGACCATAAGTATCACAACCTTTATCTTTAAGTTTTTTAAGTCCAACTGCTCCGTCATCTCCCATACCTGTAAGGATAAAAGCTGTTACATTTTTATCTACCACTTTTGATATAGAGCTAAATAAAACATTTACACTTGGTCTATGAGAATTTACTTTTGGAAAATCTCTTAATCTTATTTTATAAAAACCATCATTTTCATCTTTAATAACCTCCATATGTATCCCACCTTTGGCGATTATCACTTTATTTTCACAAATAACCTCTCCATCTTTTGCTTCTACAATTAAAGATTTTGTAAGATTATTCAATCTATTAGAAAAACTACTGGTAAAACCCTCTGGCATATGTTGTGTTATCACAATACCAAGATGGGAAGGTTTTAGTTTAGTAAGTATCTCTTCTAAAACTTGAACACCACCTGTACTTGAACCAATTGCAATAAAATCTTTAGATGGAACTCCTGCTTTTACATCTTTTTGTGATACCTCTTTTTGCTCCACACTTGATGGTGAAAAGTTCACTTTTGATAGAGCAGCTCCTCTAATTGCATTTAAAAAAATATCTTTTTGTTCAATAAAATACTCTTTAACATTTATTTTTGGTTTTAAAACTATATCAACAGCACCCAATCGTAAAGCATCAATCGCTTCACTTGAACCTTTGTGAACTAAAGTGGAACAGATAATTACAGGGATTGGCTTTTGTTTTTGAATCTGCTTTAAAAAAGTTAAACCATCCATCTTTGGCATCTCAATATCTAATATAAAAACATCAGGTAAACCAACTTTTCTAAATACCTCAAAAGCATCTACTGGATTTGGAGCTTCCCCTATGATTTTAATATCTTTCTCCCCTTTTAAGATTTTAAAAATAGCATTTCGCACCATCATCGAATCATCTATTATAAATACTTTTATCATCTTTTATCCTAAAAAAAATCTAATTCAGAATCATCTTCATCAGCTGTTTTTCCATCAAATTTATCTTTCATAAATTCAAAAGAATTTTTTAAACTATCCTCTACTACATAAATATCATCAAAATCTTTTTGTATAAAATATTTATCTAAGAATACAGCTATATCCTCTACAAGTCGTGCTAAATATTCAAACCCTTCAATATCTTTTATCTCCACTTTATCTTTATCAAAATTTACTAAGAATTTATCAAAAAGTTTAATAAATTTTTTAATAGTATCAGAAGACATCATATATCCATTTACTATTTGTGCCACTTTTGAAATGTGTTTATGTAAAGAATTAAATACCTCATCTGATATATCACCCTCATCTATACTTTGTGCTATTTTATATAGATCTTCACTTATCATCATCACATCTACTTCAAAAGCATCTCTATACACACCTTTTGATGTTGTCTCTTTTTGAACTTTTGTTAGCTCTATTGTTGTATGTAAAACATCATACAATTTTGATAAAAGTTGATCAGAAGTTACAGTATGGGTAAATACAATATCACTAATATTTACAAGTTTCTCACTTCTATATTTATCAGTAAAGATACAACATAAACCAATTTTTATATCTTGTATAGTTAAAATATGCTCTAAAGTTAAAGCTATCTCATCTTTATCTTTTATAGTATCTACAATAACCATATTAATATTATTTGTAAGTATAAATGAACTTAAATTTTCAATATTATATGGTGTTATTTCTAAGAAAAATGTTTTATTAAAAGAATCAAAAAGATCATTAAAATTTTTAAGTTGCTTATCCCCAAATATTAAAATATTTAAGTCTTTTACAACATATGGATAGTATTGTTTTTTTATTTTTATCATCTTTTACACCTTTTGATATATTGCATTATGCAAATATTTTATATTTTTTATCTCTTTATCATCAAAATGTTCTGTTAAACTTATAATCAAAAAACCACCTGTTTTAAGATTTTTCAGAACATTATTTATCACTTGTATTTTTGTTTCATCTGTAAAATAAAGTAAAACATTTCTTAAAAATATCACATCAAATTGCCCCAATGTAAGATTTGTTTCAAGTAAATTATTTTCTTCAAATATCATAGATGCACCTTGTCCCATATCTATAAGCATCTTATCTTTGTGTGCTTTTGAACCTCTAAGACAATATTTCTTTTGATATTTTACAGGTATTTTACTACTCCATGAAAACTGGTAAAGCCCTTGTTTACAGATATTTAATGTAGCAGTATTTATATCAGTACCCACAACTTCCCATTTTTTATTTGGTATATTACTATCTAACACCATAGCTATACTATAAGCTTCTGCACCCATAGAAGCAGCTGCACTCCATACTCTCATATTTGTACTCTTTTGAGCTAAACTTTCTAAAAATTCAAAATGTTTCTCTTCCCTAAAAAAATATGTTTCATTTGTACTTAGTTCATTTAAAAACTCAGTTTTTTCAGCTTGTGATATTTGAACTATTTTTAGATAATCAGAATAATTCGAAATATTATGAAATCTAAGTCTTTTTTCTAATCGTGATTGAACCATCTTTTTCTTAGTATCACTTAAAGAGATCCCCACCTCTTTAAATAATAACTTCTGAACAATTTGAAATTCTACATCACTTATTTGAATTGGTAACATCTTTTATCCCATAAATTGTTTGATATTTGTTGCTAGTGCTTCTATATCAATTTTTGTTATAACTTTTGAAGCACCTGCATTTAAAAGTTCTTCACTCATAATATCATTCGACATATTTGTAAATACAAGAATATTTATATTATCATATCTTCTATCTTTCCTTAATATCTGAACAACCTCTTTACCACTCATAACAGGCATCTCAATATCTGTAATAATTAAACCTATATATTAAGTTTTTGTTTCATTTATAGCTTCACCTTATTTTTTACCATTATAAAATATTTTATGATTTAGTCCTAATTTGCTACAAGTTTTATCTATTAAGTTTCGTACCAATCTACTATCATCAGCAAAAAATACAATCTTATCACTTTCTATATCATTATGAATAGATTCTATATCCATAGCAATTTTATCTTTTTTATCTCCAAACACATCTAATATAATCTTATCAGAATCTACAATTGTACACATCACCTCTTTTTGTCCAACCATAATCTTAGATATAAATGTAGCCCTACTATTACCACTTGAACTATCCTGCATATTATCAGGTTCTATAGTTATAATATACTCAACACTTTTTACAACCATACCAAATTTATATCCACCAAATGAAACTATAACTACAAGTTCATATTCATTATCCTCTAAAACTTTATTTCCCATCCATTGGTCAAAATTCATTAGAGTTAGCATCTCATCTCGAACATCAGCAGTCCCAATTATCAAATTATGATCATTATTTCGTACAATTTCTAAATCTTTAAATTGCACCAACTCCTCTATTTTAGCTACATTCTTTGCATAATATTGACCATCTGAACCTACAAATAAAAGGTATTGATTTGCATCATTTGCATTTGTAGACACAAGTTTTACTATATCAAGTTCATCATCATCAAGTAGATCATACTCATCAATAGTCATAACTTTATCCTTTCATCACAGATAAATCTGCGATTTTTAATACTTCATCTTCATCTAAAACAGATATCTCATTTTTATTATATCTTGCCATATATTTAATAAATCGACTTTGTATTTTTGTACCAAATGATGGTGTGGTAATAATACTATCTGTATCTAATCCATCAACTTCAAATATCTCATCTATCATCATACCTATGTTATATTCTTTATCATCCTGTTTAGTAGTAACTACAACTATTGAGGTTCTATTATCTTCTTTTATCTCTCCCACTTCAAATCTATCAAGCAAGTCAATAACACCAATTAAATTACCTCTAATATTTACAACACCTTTGATATATTTTTCACATTTTGGCACTTTTGTAATTTGTTGATTTTCTAAAATCTCACTTACACTAAGTGCTTTTAAAGCATATCGGTCTGAACCACATAAAAAGAAAAAGTATTGCTCCCCATTAGGATTTAAAAGTTCCTCATCATCATAAATATCATCTATATTATTATTCATTTGTTATCCTACGGATTATTTTGTTTGCCTCCGTTGGTGCTAAAGCACAACAACTTCGGTTCCGAACCTATAAACGACAAGCAGTTCACTTCTAAAGGTACAGCCTCCGTCAGTGTTCGTTCCTCACACAATGACTTCGGTTCCGACTCTAAAAAAGTGAAGCAGTTCACTTTTTTTACGAGTCTCACATTCGTGTAAATTCTCTTAAGTCTATCTCTTCACCATCTGGCATAGTTGCATTTCCACTTTCACTTGAATTTGGTGTTAAAATCTCCATACTACCACCATCAGTGATATTAAAGAACTCCATC
>DAOVXU010000078.1 GCA_030635995.1 Arcobacter sp.
AACAAAAGCAAACCAAAAGTGTGAAAATGGTGTAGTGAAAAATAGTTTTTCAGATATAGATTCATTAAACTCTTGATTTGCTAGTGCATATCTTGACTTTTCTAATTTTAACATCCCTCTTGAACATTGTTTATCAACTACTTCAATTCCATCATCAAAAGATACTTTTACTTTTCTAAAAGCAGAATTTGTTCTTCTATCCCCAGAAGCTAGTGCAGACAAAACAGCATGATGTGAACTATCACCCATAGTGATCTCACTTATATCATTTCTTAGATATTTATATTTTGCAAATATCTTATCTTCTATTTGTTCTTCGATAGGCAAATCTATCTTAACAGATATTTTCACACCACCAAATACTGAAAAATATTCAATTGCTTTTTCCATATTTTCAATATGATTATGTGTACAAAATGACTTAAATTGGTCTGTTATTGATAATTTATTTAGTATGATGGGAGAGCCTTTTGAGATAATTTTCTTTAGTATATCAAATTTTAAGTATAAATTGGATAAAATCCGATTAATCTGAATTAAAAGATAGAAAAATGAAAATAGATTTATATCAAATCTATCAACTATAATCATTAAAAATTATATTTTATTTAACCCTTTCTATTATATGGTTCAGTATAAAAAAGGAAAATAAATATGAAATTTGAAGATTTTAATCTTAAACAAGAGCTTAACCAAGCTATAAATAAAGCAGGTTTTACGGAACCTAGTCCAGTGCAAGCTGATTCTATACCAATTATCTTAGAGGGGCATGATATTATTGCTCAAGCACAAACAGGTACAGGAAAAACAGCAGCATTTGGACTTCCAGTTCTAAATAAAATGAAATGTGACGGTAGTGTAGAGGTTCTAGTAATCTGTCCTACAAGAGAACTTGCAATGCAAGTATCTGATGAACTATTTAAATTTGGTAAATACTTAAACATAAAAACAGCAACTGTATATGGTGGTACATCATATTCTAGACAAATTAAACATGTAGAACAAGCTTCTATAATTGTTGCAACTCCAGGTAGACTTTTAGATCTACTTAAAAACAATCAAATCAAAATATCTCCAAGTTGGGTTATTTTAGATGAAGCTGATGAGATGCTTGATATGGGATTTTTAGAAGATATTAAAACAATATTTAAATATGTACCTGAAGAGTGACAAACATTCTTATTCTCTGCAACTATGCCAGCACCTATTAAAAAACTTGCAGAAAAGATTTTAAAAGAGTCAAAGCATGTTTCAATAGCTAAAAAAGATATTACAAATACAAATATTACACAATCTTATTATGTAGTTGAAGAGTATGAAAGAGATGATGCTTTAATGAGACTTTTTGATTTTAAAAATCCAAGTAAATCAATTGTATTTTGTAAAATGAAAAGAGATGTTGATAGACTTGCAACTTACCTTGTATCTCAAGGTTATAGTGCTAAAGGTCTTCATGGTGATATGGAGCAAAGACAAAGAGAAGAGGTGATTAGATCATTTAAAGCTTCTTCAATAGAAGTACTAGTTGCAACTGATGTAGCTGCTCGTGGTCTTGATGTAAGTGATGTAACACATGTATTTAATTACCAGTTGCCATTTGATGCTGAGCCTTATGTTCATAGAATTGGTAGAACTGGTAGAGCTGGAAAAAAAGGTGTTGCAGTTTCTATTGTATCACCAAGTGAATTTAGATCATTAAAGAAAATCCAAGCTGATGTTGGTGCTAAAATGGAAGCTAAAATAGTTCCTTCAATTGATGATGTTAAAAATAAAAACCAAGATGGTTTTGTTAATAAAATCAAAAATCAAAAAATAGATGATACTGTTTGTGATTTAATTGATTCTTTAAAAGAAGATTTTGCTTTATCAACTATTGCATATAAACTTGCAACTATATTAGCAAATCAAACAAAAGTTAAAGGTAAAAACTCTATAGGTAAATCTCAAAAAGATATCGAATTTTTACTTGAAAGAATGAAAAATGATAGAGGTGGAAACGGCGGAGGAAGAAACCGAAGAGGTGGACGAGGTGGAAACTATAAAGGAAATAGAAATAGCTCTGGTGGTGGACGAAGTCGAGATGGTGGATCTAGAGATGGCGGTTCAAGAGGTGGATCAAGAGATGGCGGGTCAAGAGATTCAAGAGGTGGAAGCCGAGGTGGAGGATCACGAGATAGTCGTGGTGGTTCAAGAGGGGGATCTAGAAACGCTAGATAAAAGTTAAAGGGAGAATATGATAGAACAAAAAGATGAGAATAATTCTACAAATAACTATTTAGTATATAGTTTATCATTTTTATTAGTTGTTGTAATTGCTATAGGTGGATATATCTATAGTAGTTCAAAAATTGTAGATAAAAATGATTATAAAGAAAATTATATTAAAATTGAAGATATAGATTTTTCTCATCTTCCATCTTATGTTCAATCAAATTATATTGAAAAATATAACTGCCCTACTTCAGAACCTATCATTGAAACTATCAAAATTATTGATAATACAAGAATTGAACAATTAACAAATGAGATAGATAAACTAAAATTTGATCTATCACAAAAGAAAATTGAAATAATTGAAAAAATAGTTACTATTGAGAAAAAGATACCTGTTATCCAAAAAGAAACCATTATATTAAATGAAGATAGATTAAATACTTCAAACTATAAAGTTGCTAGATGTTATGATATGAAACTAGGTGATGATCAACTAAGTTCTAAATGTGAAAAAAACATATCAAAATTTTTAATTACTAATAAAAATGCAAAATATTTTGAAGTAATTGGAATTTTAGATAAAAATGACTTTTTTAGCTTAAAAAAATTAAAGAAAAATTTAGATGTATTAGAAAAGTTAAATTTAACACCTTCTAAAATATCAAAACTAGAAAAATTTGCAGACTTTGGACTTTCAACAAAAAGAGTTGAAGAGACAATTTGGTTTATGAATAATAATTCTAAAAAAAATATTAAAATATTTCCTGCAAATTATACAATCACTTCAAAATATCACAATAGAGGCACAATAGTACGAGCATATTATTAAATGTTTGATATTGTAATTATCGGTGCTGGTGCAAGTGGTCTTATGACCGCTTCACAACTTCCTAATCAAAAAATTTGTTTTATTGATAAAAATAAAAATATTGGTGAAAAAATTAAAATAAGTGGTGGTGCAAAATGTAACATCACAAATAAATATCTAAATGAAAACTTTTATCTAGGTGATAAAAACTTTATAAAAAACACTTTCAAAATATTCAACCATCAAGACCTTTTAAAATTTTTAAATAAAAATAGAGTATATCCATCTGTAAAAGAAAAGATTGTTAAAGGGACATATTTTTGTTCTTCAAGTCAAGATGTTTTAAATATGTTTAAAAAACTAACTTCATTTTGTACTTTTAAAATGGCTACAGAAGTTATAGATGTAACATATTTAAATCATTTTGAAATCACTACAAATAAAGGGTTAATAAAAACAAAAAAACTAATTATAGCAAGTGGTGGTTTATCATATCCCTCTTTAGGTGCTACTGATATTGGATTTAAAATTGCTACAAAATTTGGTCATAATATTATTAAACCAAATCCAGCTCTTGTAGGCTTTACTGTTCAAAAAGACCAATTTTGGTTTAAAGAATTAAGTGGATTATCTCTTGATGTAAAAATAACAATCAATGATAAAGTCTTAGAGGGCAGTATGCTCTTTACACATAAAGGATGTAGTGGTCCTGTTATTTTATCAACATCACTTTATTGGGGAAAAGGTCAAATAAGTATTGATTTTGCACCAAATAAAGATAGTTATCTGCCAAAAAGATTTAAAAAAGCAATTCAAAATTTAACATTTAACATTCATAATTATAAATTTTCTCCCGCAGGAAATTTTGGATATACAAAAGCAGAAGTTACAAAAGGGGGAGTTGATACAACTCAACTAACTTCAAACTTCGAAAGTATATTTCAAAAAGACCTTTATTTTATAGGAGAAATTATTGATGTGACTGGTGAATTGGGTGGATATAATTTTCAATGGGCATTTAGTAGTGCTGTTGCTTGTGCTAGAAATATATAAACACTCTATTGGATAATATTTTTTTGGGTATAATCCTTTCAAATTAAAATATGAAAGTTGTTGATAAATATGAAAATTGCATTTATAGGTGATATTGTAGGTCGCCCAGGTAGAAAAATGATTCAACATAATCTGATGAATTTAAGAGATGAATATAAATTGGACTTTGTTATAGCAAATGGTGAAAATGCAAGTCATGGATTTGGATTGACTGTTAAAAATGCTAATGAACTATTTAAGTATGGGATCGATTTAATCACTGGTGGAAATCATAGTTGGGATAAGAAAAAAGATATGTTGAGTTTGCTTGAAACATCTCCTGTATTAAGACCTGATAACTATCCTCAAGGTATTGTAGGAACTGGTGTCAAAATAGTAGATCTTAATGGTAGTAAATTAGCTATTATAAATCTTATGGGACTTTTCTCTATGCCTCAAGTTCTAAATCCATTCACACATGCAGTAGAATTAGTAGAAAAACTAATAAATGATGGTATCAAGCATATATTTTTAGATTTTCATGCAGAAGCTACTGCTGAAAAAAGAGTTATGATGCAACTTTTAAAAGGTAAAGTTAGTGCAATTTGTGGAACACATACTCATATTGGAACTGATGACCTAGAGATAACTAATGGTACTTTTTATGTTACAGATACTGGACTTACTGGATGTAGAGACAATGTAATAGGTATGGATAGCTATATACCTATACAAAAAGCACTTACAGGTCTTGGGGGACATTTTGATGTACCAAATAACTGTAAATCTATATTTCAAATTATTATTATGGAATTTGATAATGATGGAAAATCTATAGATGGATTTAAAATAAAACTTTATAATGATAGTGATAGAGTTATATCAAAGGCTATTATAAACTAAATAATATTTCATTTTCCACTTCAATATAAACTAATACTAAAATAAAAATTTAATCTAAAAATTCTCAAATTTTTCAGTATAAACAAGATGAAATCAAAAATTAGATAAAATCATATGGATTTTAACAATTAGTTTAAGGAAAATCAATGATTATTATTCCACAAACAAAAGGTGGTGTTGGTAAATCAACAGTTGCTATGCAAGTTATCGCTCCATATTTATATAAAAAACATTGTAAAAAAATCACATATAGTGAGATAGATGATGAAAATAATGACTCTCAAAGTTTCAATAGAACAGAGATAGTCAATAAAAGAATGTTAAGTACAAATAAACTAAAAGAACTTGATGAACTTATCTTAATGGATGACAATCATGAAGTTATAGTTGATGTTGGTGGAAATAAAACTTCATCTTTAGTACTTGAAGAGATAGCAAAAGTTGGTACATTTGGCAATGTTAAATGGATAGTACCTATGGGTGATGGTGAGCTTGATGGTAAAAATGCTATTGCAACTATGAAAAAACTTAAAAAAATTGAAAATAATTCACAAGAAAATTTACTTTTTGCCCTAAATAGAGCAATATCTACAGATATAGAATATTTAGAAGAACAATTTATAAACTTTTTTGGACATAAATATTTAGGTAGTAACTCTACAATTACAGACTTTGTAAAAGATCCAAAATATTTTGCAGTAAAAAATGATAAAGTTATCACTATGAGTAGATATCTTGGCAGTACTGTTTGGGAAATGGCTTATAACAATACAGATTTTGCACAAAAAGCAATTCAAGCTAAAGAGTTAGGGGATATTGAAAGTGCAAGAAAGTATCTATTTTTTAGAAGAATTCAAAATGAAGCTAAAGATTATGTTTTAAGTACATTAAATCCAATCTTTGTACAACTTAATAGCTGGATAGATGTCAAATAATGAGTGATATGAGTTTAAAACAAGCTAAAGAGATAGCTGATAGATTAGAATTAGCAGAATTAAGTTTAAATACAGTTCTTACAAATGTAGAAAAATCTACAAAAGTGTTTGAAGAGGTTTTAACAGAACAAAAACATATATTAGCATCAATACCAACAATGGATACAAAACTAAATAATATGAAAATATTAGTTGGCATAAATTTTGGTTTTATAATTGGGCTATTAGTAACAAAATATTTTTTATAGGATTAAAATAAATATGGATAATAAACAAGAAGATATAATAAAAATGTTTAATGATATTGCGAAAACATATGATTTAGCAAATAGAATTTTAAGTATGGGGATAGATAAAACTTGGAGAAAAAAAGCTTGTAATAGAGCATTTTCTTTATATAATAAAACTCATTTGGATACAATTGTTGATGTTGCTTGTGGTACTGGTGATTTGATGATAGATTGGAAAAAAATTGCTAAAACGAATGGAATTGAAGTTGATAAAATCATTGGTGTAGACCCAAGTGTTGGTATGATGGAAGTTGGTAAAAGTAAAATTGAAGATGGTGTTTTTATAGAAGCAGGAGCTGAGAATATGCCACTTGATGATGAAAGTGCTGATATAATTTCAATCTCGTATGGAATAAGAAATGTTGTAAAAAGACAAGAGGGTCTAAAAGAATTTGCAAGAGTTTTAAAACCAAATGGACTAATGGTGATTTTAGAGTTTACAAAAAATGATAAAAATACCTTAGCTGCTAATCTTACAAAATTTTATATGAATAATCTTATGCCTCATATTGGTGGGTTAGTATCAGGAAGTAAAGAGGCTTATACATATTTACCTGAATCTATTGAAGCTTTTATTACAACTGCTCAGATGATTGAAGAGTTAAAAAGTGTAGGATTGGAGCCTGTATTTGTAAAAGGATATTCGCTAGATATGTCAACAACTTTCATAGCAAGAAAAATTTAAACTTGAACTCACCTCTTAGTGTAAATGAATTAAATACTCAAATTAATGGATTACTTGAAACTACATTTTCATCTGTTTGGGTAGAGGGGGAGATCTCCAACCTAACATACCACAATAGTGGTCATATATATTTTTCTATAAAAGATGCAAAATCTACCATATCTTGTGTAATGTTTAGAGGAAATGCTCAATATTTAAAATTTAGACTTGAAGTTGGTGCAAAAATAATCATCACTGGAAATATTACAGTATATTCTCCTCGTGGTACATATCAACTTCTATGTAATAAAATAGAACCAAGTGGTGTTGGAGCTTTAGCATTAGCATATGAACAACTAAAAACAAAACTTCAAATAAAAGGTTATTTTAATAAATCTATTAAAAAAACTTTACCACAATATCCAGATATAATATATGTAATTACTTCAAATACAGGTGCAGCAATTGAAGATATGAAAAAGATTTTAGCCCATCGTTATCCTTTAGCTAAAATGATTTTACTTCCAACTTTAGTTCAAGGGGTAGGAGCAAAAGAAAATATAGTAAAAAATATTAAAAAAGCTGATACTCTTTCAATT
>DAOVXU010000106.1 GCA_030635995.1 Arcobacter sp.
TTCTAATATGTCAAGAAGAGATGCTATTAAACTCTCAGTAGCTGCAACAGTTGCATTACTTGTTAGTGGATGTGGAAGTGGAAGTGGAAGTGAAAATAGCGGTACAAATACAAATATAAATAAAGTATATAATAGTTTGGTTACTTCAGAAGATATAACTTTAAAACATACAGATGGTAGTATACTTAATCAAAGAGATATTGACCATACTTTTACATCTATAAATATTGAATTTAAAACATTAGCTCTTCGTGATGATGCTCTTAATAGTATGACAATATGGGATAAGTCTGAACAAATTGATGTTATTCTTTCAGCTGTTGGAGATAAAAGTATTACATTGGATTTTTCTAACGCTAATCTTAAGAGAAGTTGGAAATATATGATAAAATCTAATAGTACAACAAATAATATAGCTAGCAGATCCTTATCAATGTCACGAAATGTAGATTCAAATAGTATTATTCATGAGTTTATCACTAATACTTCATTTTCAACTCATATTGAAGCTGTAAAATCTCAAGTGATATTTATAAGTGATATTCATATGAATAATAAAACTATTACGGAAAATGATAATGTTGCTTGGTTTAAAGATGATGATGCTAAATTATTAGATAAATTTTTACGCTCAATTGTTGATGATGTAACTAATGTCAAAGAGATAGTGATTTTAGGAGATTTATTTGATACTTGGTTAAGACCTTCTGATGAGCATGACAACGGTCCAGCAGATTTTGATGATATTCATACAGGAAATACTGATACGATGCAAAGTTTAATTACAACATTTAAATATGTTGCACAAAATATGCCATTGATATATGTACCAGGGAACCATGATATGGGTTTAACGGAAGAAAAGCTTAAAGCTATTATACCAGAGATAATTTACAAAGGGACAAATCATGGTATAGGTCGTTATACTATTGGTAATGACATAGTATGTGAACATGGAAATATCTATGATTACTTTAATGCTCCAATCAACATAGATACATATCAAAGTAGTTTAATGAAAGAAAATGATGATTTCAGTTTTATACCACCTGGATATGGTGTAACTCGAGCATTAGCACAAGCTAATCATTATGGTAATAGAGCAAAAAACAATTATATTCGTCAAAAAACTTTTGAATTACTTTTAGCTCATAGTCCTTATTATATTTATGTAGATAAATTCTACCATAAATTAAAAAATCATTATCCTCATGATATAAAAGAGGCTATTAAAGATTTAGAATATTTGAATGTTCATATAGAAAAAACTGTTAAAAAAATCATACATCATATTCTTTATGAGTATTCAAGAGTGAGTAGAAGTTGTTATTGGCATCCTGTTCATTGTGCTGAAGAAACAATCAAAAAACATCTTAAACCCGTTATAGAAGAGTACTTTTTAGAGTTAATATATATTGCTATAGAAGAATATTCTGCTGTAACTAAAGATATAGAAACATTTACAAGAGTACATTATACAGATGAAAAAGATGCTAACTATGAATTTTATATAATGAGTTCTTTAATATCTGTTTGCGAAGGTAGAGGAGATGGAGCTTCTATTGATGCAGCTCTTGAAAGCTATCATTATAACATGCATACTAATTCAATAACCACAAAACCTGTATATTCATTTTTTGAACAGTATGAAAAATATCTTAAAGAAGGTTGGCATAAAACTCAATCTGATAATGGAGTTAATTCTTCATTTAATGATTTAAATAATATTCCAATTAGTACATTATTGGCTCTTGCTGATCAGACTTGTTCCTTTGGAGATCTTTCTTTTGCTGCTTGTAAAGAACACTTATCAAAAGATTATAAAATTGCTGTTTTTGGACACACTCATCTCCCTATGGTAAAGCAAGCTCAGGATGCTACAATATTAAAAATTTCAGGTTTGGAAGGTATCAAACTTGAAAATATTTATGCAAACTCTGGTACTTGGGTAAATAGACCTCTTGGTACTCATACTCATACATATACAGTAATAGATGTTGCTGAATATAATAATATTTCAGATATACATACTGTATCGAATTATTATGTTAAATGGGTAG
Source organism: Arcobacter sp. (assembly GCA_030635995.1). GTDB lineage: Bacteria > Campylobacterota > Campylobacteria > Campylobacterales > Arcobacteraceae > CAIJNA01. Next base: position 2,061 of record DAOVXU010000106.1, read on the forward strand.
ATGAAAATGAGAATAGTATCCACAATACAAGAATAGGTTATGAAACTGTCCATTCTTCTTCTCACCCAATTAGTTGGAATTAAGTTAATTGATAGATTTTATGTTAATAATTAAAAAACAAAATAGATTAATAATATGATTTTATTTTAAAGAAAAGGAGAAAATATATGTTTACAAATTTTATAAAAGGGTTAAGGCGTGTTACAAAAAATCCATATCTAAATTTATTTATAGGTTTAATTTTTCTTTATTCTGGAATTTCTGAAATGATGAATGAACTAAAAGAACTTGATAATTTTAGATTTGGTGTTCATCATGGTGTTATTCTTTTTGCTTTATTACATATTTTAAAAATAGTACCTGATATATTTGAAGGATTTGAGTATATTGAAAATGTAGAAGATTGAAGTTGAAATTATTTGACAACTATCCTACTAATTATAAGAGAAATTGATATATGCAATTATATCTAAGTTTGAATATAATCCACAAATGATAGAAGAAAATAATCAAAGAGGTACTTGTTACAACTGTTATAGACCGCAAAGTAGTTGTATGTGTAAGTATATAAATAAAATCCAAACTAATACTCAATTTATAATTCTTATGCACTTTAAAGAGTTTAGAAAAACAAAAAATGGTACAGGTAGATTTACTTATCTATCTTTACCTAATTCTAAAATATTTATAGGGATAGATTTCTCTAATCATAAAGAGATAAATGAAATAATCGATGATAAAAATAATAATTGTTTTATTTTATATCCAGATAATAATTCGATAAATTTAAACACTACAAATATTCAAGATGGAAGTAAAAAAAATGTAATTTTTATAATAGATTCCACTTGGGCTTGTTCTGTTAAAATGTTAAGAGTAAGTAAAAATCTACATAATCTTCCAAGAGTAAGTTTTACACATACTAAAATATCTCAATTTAAAATAAAAATTCAACCAAAAGAGTATTGTCTTTCAACAATAGAATCAACCTTATGTGTATTAGAACTTTTAAATAATCATAATATAGAAAATATAATACAAGATAAATTTGAAAAGTTTTTAGAGCCTTTTCATAAAATGATAGAGTATCAACTAAATAGAGCTGATGAGACATATGGAAATGCTGTAAGATATAAAGAACCATATAAAAAATAGGTAAATTTAGATACAATCGCATATATTATAAAAAAGGTAGAAAATGCTAGTAGCTCCTTCAATTTTAAGTGCAGATTTTGGAATATTAAACGATGAGATAAAGGCTATCTGTGATGGTGGATGTGATTTGATTCATGTTGATGTTATGGATGGGCATTTTGTACCAAATATGACTATTGGTCCTGTGGTTGTAAATAGTGTTGGTGCGATTGCAACCAAGCCTCTTGACATTCACCTTATGGTTGAGGATAATAACTTTTTTATAGACCTATTTTCTCATCTAAAGCCTAAGTATATCTCTTTTCATATAGAAAGTGAAAGACATCCCCATAGAGTTATTCAAAAATTAAGAGCATTGGATATAAAACCTGCAATTGTGTTAAATCCACACTCAACTCCTGAGTCTATTGAGTATCTGCTTGAAGATTTAGATATGGTACTTCTTATGAGTGTAAATCCTGGATTTGGTGGACAAAAATTTATCACTTCAGTAGTTGAAAAAGCACAAAAACTTAAAAGTTTAATAGATAAAAGAAATCCAAACTGTCTTATTCAAGTTGATGGTGGGGTAAATGATAAAAATATTTTAGAGTTAAAAGATGCTGGTGTTGATGTGGTAGTTGCAGGAAGTTATGTATATGGAGCTTCTGATTATTCTAAGGCTATAAAAAGTTTACAAATTTAAAATGAGAGTTAAAATCTGTGGAATTACAAACATAACTGATGCACTTGAAGCAATTGAAGCAGGAGCAGATGCTTTAGGATTTGTATTTTATGAAAAAAGTCCACGATACATAACTCCCATTGAAGCTAAAAGAATTATAGAACAGCTTCCTCCTTTTGTTCAAACTGTTGGGTTATTTGTAAATCTATTTGCTCCACAAGTTGATTTTATAGCAAATTTATCTGGTATAGATATTGCTCAGATACATTTTGAAGCGGATGAAAGTTTTTATAAAAGTTTACGAACAAAATGTTTAAAAGTGGTTCGAGCTCAAAGAAAAGAGGATATTTTAAAATATAGTGATGAGTATAGAATCGTTGATGCTTTTGTTGAACAATATGGTGGAGAGGGTAAACGGCTAAATATTGAATGGTTTAAAGATCTAGATTGTTCAAAGATTATCTTAGCAGGTGGTTTAACTGCTTCAAATATTAAAGAGCTAAAAGGTCTTAACTTTTACTCTTTAGATGTTAGTAGTGGAGTGGAACTTCAAAAAGGTGTTAAATCTAAAGAAAAAATGACTGAATTTGTAAATAGTATAAATGAATTATCTAAATAAATTAGTACTTAAGTTACTAAAAGCCCCTTTAGATATTGAAGAGTTTAATAAAATTCTTCGTAAAGCAGATACTTTTTTTGAGAATGAAGATTTGGAAAAAGAACTTATCCTTTCAAATGGATTACCTTTATATTTTGATAATGAAAAGGTATATTTAAAAACAACACAAAATAGATTAAAAGATCAAGTTTTTTGTATAGTAGATATAGAAACAAATGCAGGAAATGCAAAAGATGGGCAGATAATAGAGATTGGCGCAATAAAATTTAAAAATGGTCAAATACTAGAAACTTATCAATCTTTAGTAACAGCTAGATTTATCCCTTTAAAAGTACAAGAGATTACAGGTATCACAGTTGATATGCTTGATGATGCACCAAATTTAAAAGATGTTTTAGAAGAATTTAAGATATTTTTAGAAGATGATATCTTTGTGGCACATAATATTGAGTTTGATTATAAGTTTGTAAGTGATAGTTTTAAAAAGTATGATTTAGGAGAACTTCTTAATCGTAAATTATGTACAATAGAGTTAGCTAAAAGAACTATTGTATCTTCTCGGTATGGGTTACAATATTTAAAAGAAAATTTAAATATTAATATTGATAACCATCATAGGGCATTTGATGATGCTTTAAGTACAGTGGAAGTATTTAAGGTATCTTTAGAGGGTATTGATATAGATATTCAAAACACTGAAGAGCTTATACAGTTTAGTAAAGAGGCTGATTGTAAAGAGATGATATCTTAGGGAGATTGTTAATATGTTAGATAATGAAAATTTTAGAATAGCTGTTATAAATAATATTAAAAATAGTTCAACACTTATTTCTGAAACTTTGAGAGATTATGGTTATGAATGTATCTCTTATAATAGTGCTGATATAGCGTATAAGAATATTGTAAATGATAATTTAGATTTGATTATTATTAATTCTGATGAATCAACAAATATACAAAAAGAGATAATTCAAAATATAAAATCTATATCTACTGTAAATATAATTTTTCTTACAAGTGAAATTGATGATATTATTAAAAATGATTTTTTAAATTTATACTTGTTGGACTATAAAATTAAACTTAATAATATTCTTACTATATTATCTGAAATAGATACTCTAATTAAAAGACTTATTTTAAATCAAAAAGAGACGATACTTATTATTAGAAAAGAAAATGATGTACGAGTTCAAATAGAATCTCTTCTTAAATTAAGAAATTATAATTTAATTTTAGCTTCTAATGGTGCTTTAGGTTGGAAAGCACTTAGCAATACAAATGATATCTCTATGATACTTTTGGATATAAATTTAAGAGATATGGATAGTTTAGAGATAATTGCAAAAGCAAAAAATAAATTTTCAAAAGATATTCCTATTATTGCTTTAACTACAATATATAACCCAATAACACTTCAACAAAATATATCAAATGGACTATCAGATTTAATAAAAATACCTATTATAAATGAGGAATTTAACTTAAAGATTGATTTATGGATAGATAATGTTAGGCAAAAAAAAGAAATTTATAAGCAACAAGTACAGTTAGAACAAACATTAAATGGATTTATAGCATTATCAAATGCAA
>DAOVXU010000021.1 GCA_030635995.1 Arcobacter sp.
TATAGAAGATGTAGTTAGATATAACTTACCAATATTTAAAGATATTGTTCAAAGTATCCTTTCTAAACAAAATAAATAAAAATGTACTTATGTGTAAGACTTATTACTCTATATCAAATGGGGCAAGAGAAAATGGTATAGATGAATAAAAGTAAAATATTTAGAAAAGAATTTTTTTTAACTTTATGTTTAAAACAAAATAAATGGCATAGGCATGGGGTGTTTTTACATACTTTAAAAGTTGTTTATCATTGTATTGAAAATAATAGATATGATATGATTATGGCAGGATTTTTACATGATATTGGTAAACCGTTTGTTGCTTATCAAGATGATGAAGATATAATTACTGGTGAATATAGTTTTACAAATCATGAAGAGATAAGTTATCGAATAGTAAAGAATTGGTTCTTTATAAATGATTTTACAAAAAATATTGTAAGATATCATTATTTAATAAGAGGTATGGCAAATGCTAAAAAGAAGAATCAAATGGGGAAATATCATAGGATGAAAAGGATTTATGATAAATTGGATGATGATTTTATAGAGGATTTAAAATTGTTTATGAAGTTTGATGATTTAGCGAAGAGATAATATTTTAATAAGGTAAAAAATGGTTGATTTTTTTTGGATTGGATTGATTTTAGTTTTAGGATATATCTCTAAAATAATATCTGATAAGTTTAATTTTCCACAAATTACTATATATCTTTTACTTGGTATATTTTTAAGTCAATCTGTTTCAACTATTATTCCTAAAACTTTTATAGAGCAAACTAGTTGGATTATTGATTTTGCTTTGCTTATTATTGCTTTTATTATTGGAGGTAGTATTAAATTTAAAGAGATAATTGATATGAAAAAATCAATTTTATATATTACAGTTTTTCAAGCACAATTTGCATTTTTTATAACTACTGTTGGGCTTTATTTTATTTTACCTTTTTTAATAGAAAATCATAATGGATATAGTGATTTTATTTTTTATTTTTCAATTGCAATATTTTTAGGTGCATTAGCTTCAACAACTGCTCCAACTACAACATTAGCTGTAATTGAAGAGTATAAAAGTGTAGGTATAGTTACTACTACTCTTCTAGCTGTTGTTGCTGCTGATGATATTTTAGCAATTATAAATTATAGTATCAGTTTATCTATATATTCTTCAGTTGTAGATACTGTGAATACTAACTATTTACAAAATATTTTTGAACTTTTGTATCATATATTTGGTTCAGTTTTTATTGGTGTGATTTTTGCAATTTTTACAATCTATATGATTTCAAAAGTACACAATAAAAATACACTTAGTATTGCAATAGGAAATATTTTACTTGTATATGCCATATCAAACTTTTTCAATTTTGAGGCTTTATTGGCTGTGATGATTTTTGGTTTAACTTTATCTAATAGGTCAAATTATTTTGAATATATTTTTGAACATTTAGAGAAAAATTATCTTGATATAATTTTTATGTTATTTTTTATTGTAACAGGTGCTAGTGTTGATATAGGTATGTTATTTTCTATGTGGGATATTGCTATTGTTTATGTGATATTAAGAGCTATGGGTAAATATTGGGGTGCATATATGGGTGCCAATATTTCAAAAGCGAGAAAAGAGATAAGAGAAAATATAGGTTATGCACTTATACCTCAAGCAGGTATTGCTTTAGGTTTGGCAATGCTTTTATATAAAGAGTTTCCATTAAATCAAATTACACAAGTTGTTTTAAATACGATTTTAGCAACTACTATTATTCATGAGATAATTGGACCATTTTTAACAAAATTTGCTTTAAAAAGAGCAGGTGAGATAAAAGAAAAGAAAAATAAAGAGAAGGGAGATATCGATGGATGAAGATAAAAAAATAATATTTTTTAGTGGAGCAGGGATAAGTGCTGAATCTGGAATATCAACTTTTAGAGATACGGGTGGATTGTGGGAAGAGTATAAAATAGAAGATATTTGTACTGCTGGTTGTTTAGATACAAATAGAATGGAAACTATTGAATTTTATAATAAAAGAAGAGAAGATATAAAAGATAAAGTACCAAATAAAGCACATAATAGGATAGTGGAACTACAGAAAAAATATCCTAATAATATAAAAATAGTGACACAAAATGTAGATGACCTCTTTGAAAAAGCAGGGGCGAAAGATATTTTACATCTACATGGATTTTTACCAGAAGTTAGATGCGAAAATGAACAATGTAAAAGAGTTATAAATATAGGATATGAAAAACAAGATGAGTTTTGCCCTAGTTGTGGTGAATATTTAAGACCTAATATTGTTTTTTTTGGAGAACAAGCTCCTAAATATCAAGATTTGTATAAACTAATAGAAGATGTAGATATTATGGTAATTATGGGTACAAGTGGAAATGTGATAGATGTTTATGGATTATTGCATAGTACAAATTATGGAATATTAAATAACTTAGAAGAGAGTGATGCTATAGATGATAGTGTATTTCATAAAGTTATATATGATAAAGCTACGGTTGCTATTGATGAAATTTCTATGATAGTTGAGGAGTTTTTAGATGAGTAAAAAACTTTATATAATAAGACATGCAAAGTCAAGTTGGAAAGATTTTACTTTAGATGATTTTGATAGACCATTAAATAAAAGAGGTAGATTAAATGCCCCTTTTATGGGTAAAATTTTAAAAGGTAAAAATATTATCCCTGATATTATTCTATCAAGTCCTGCTCTAAGGGCTAAAACTACTGCAAAGATTATAGCTAATGAGATAGGTTTTTCTAAAAGTATAATATATGATGAAAATATTTATGAGGCAGGTGTAGATGAACTCGATAATATAATTAGTAAAGTTGATGATAAAAATGATATATTATTTTTAGTTGGACACAATCCTAGTCTAAATATGCTTGTAGATAGTTATATTAATTTTTATGAAAATATACCAACTTGTGGTATCGTTGTGATTGAATTTGATTGTGATAGTTGGAGAGATATAAATTCTGGAAATTCAAGATTTATATTATTTGATTATCCTAAAAATTATTAAAAATAGGAAAAAATATGAATATAGATCGTCGTTCTTTTATAAAATTTGGAAAAAATATATCGTTGATGTCACTACTTGCTATAAATTTTGGATGCAGTATACAGCCATTAATCAAAAATAAAAATAAAAAAGTTGCTTTGATATATGCCACAAGATATGGGGCAACTAAAGATACAGCACAATGGATTGCTCAAGGGTTACAAAGAGATATAGACCTGCTGAATATTGAAGATATATCTTTTAGTGAAGTTATAGAAAAATATGATCTATTTATAATAGGTTCTGGTGTATGGATAGATGGTGTTGGTAATAAATTGATAGAATTTTTAGATACAAATAAAGATGCTTTAAAAAATAAAATTATAGCTTCATTTATACTTTGTGGTACAACAGCAAAAGATACAAAAGGGGAAGAGAGAATTGAAAAATATTTTGATAAATTTCATGCCTCAATAGATCCAAAACCACCACTTAATAAATATTTTGGTGGAAGAATGATAATTGATGAGTTAAATAAAAAAGATAAAACAATATTGGAACATTTTTATAAAAGGATTTTAAAGAGAAAATTTGTTAGTTGGGATAGAACTGAACCAAAAAAAGCAAAACTTTTTGGTTCAGATACTAAAAAATATATTTAATAATTTAGTTCTTTTTTAAGATTGCAGTTGTAGAGTTCTCTTTTGTTAGGTATCTGTTTGCAACTTCAATTATAGAAGATAAATTTAACTCTTCAATCTCTTTTTCATAGCTCATAAGAGGTGTAATATCTCCACGGCTAAGATAACTACCATATAAAGTTGCAACACTACTAGAACTCTCTAATGAGAAGATAAAATCAGATTTTGTATTTATTTTTACTTTATCTAGTTCTGATTGTTTTATATCCCCTTTTTGTACTTTAGCTATCTCTTTCCATATCTCTTTTTCTACATCTTTAGCATTAACTCCTGGATTACAAACAGCTAAAATAAGATATACACCTGGGTCTTTTAACTCCATATTATAAGCATAGATAGTATTTACAAGTTGTTTTTTATCTATTAAAAGTTCATTTAATCTACTACTTTTACCACTACTTAAAAGTTCACTAAGAGCTGAAAGTGCAATTTGGTCTTTATCTAAATAGTCTGGAATATGAAAGTTTATAGCCAACATCTCAACTTGAGAATCTTTATGAATCACAACTCTTTTTGCACCATCTTGTTTTGGTTCTATTGTATGTAGTTCTTTAATAGCATTTTTACTATTTGGAGTATTTTTAATATTTTTAAAATATTTTGTTGCAGTTTTAAACACTTCATCTTTATCTATATCTCCTGCAACTATAACAATTGCATTTGATGGTGTATAAAATCGTGAATGAAAATCTCTTATATCTTCAACTTTCCAACTTTTAATATCTCCCATAAATCCGATTGGAGTCCAGTGGTATGGATGGTATGTAAATGTATTATTAAATAGTTTAAAATACAAATATCCCATAGGTGAATTATCTGTTCTCCATAATCTTTCTTCAGTTACTACATCTCTTTCTGGCTGAAACTCTTCATCTTTTAGTGTTAAGTTCTCCATCAAATCAGCATATAGTTCAAGTGATTTTGAAAGATTCTTTTTACTTGATTTGATATAATAATGTGTATAATCAAATCCTGTAGAAGCATTATTAACTCCACCAAAACCTTTTACAATAGTATCAAATTCACCAGCTTTTAGATTTTTAGTTGATTTAAAATTTAAATGTTCAAGCATATGTGCTATGCCACTTTTCCCCATAACTTCATCCCGACTTCCAACATTATAAAAAATATCTGTTGTTATCACATTTGTATCGTTATCCATAGGTATGGCAACTATTTTTAAACCATTTTCTAAAGTTGTTTCGTAATATTTTGGTAGGCTATTAGCCATTATAACTCCTTGTAAAAGTAAAAAAATTAATATTAAATTCTTCATCTATTGGAAATCTGCCCCAATAGCTTGAGATATATTTGTATATCCATCAGCTTTTAGTAACTCTATAAGTTCATTGTTTATATTTGCACACATATGTGGACCTTTAAAGATAAATCCACTTAGGATTTGAATAAGAGTTGCCCCAGCTTTTATTCGACGATAAGCATCAGTAGCATCACTAATACCACCAACACTTATAAGTGTAGTTTTATCATAAAGTTCACGACCAATTGCTTGAAACAGATCATATGATTTATCACTCATAACAGCACCACTTATTCCACCAAAATCTTTTGGATTTGGTAGAAGTGAATAGTCTTGTGTTGTGTTTGTGGCTACTATTCCATCTGCACCATTTTCAATAGCTGTTTTACAAAGTGTAATTGCAGTTTCATTTTCCATATCTGGAGCAATTTTAAGAAGAATTGGTGTATCAGTTATGCTTTTTGCCATACCAAATACAGCTTTTATAAACTCTTCATTTTGAAGGTCTCTTAGATTTGGAGTATTAGGACTAGAGATATTTACAACCATATAGTCAGATATATCTTTAAATCCTCTAACTAATGTTTCATAATCTTTTAAAGTATCAGCTTCAGAAGTAAGTTTATTTTTCCCTATACTTGCACCAATAGGGATAGAGAATGGATATACTTTTTTTAGGTTTTGTATAACCTCATAACTTCCATGGTTATTAAATCCCATAGCATTTTGTATAGCTTCTTGTTCTGGAAATCTAAAAAGTCTTGGTTTAGAATTTCCTGCTTGTGGTTTTGGTGTCATTGTACCAATCTCAGTATAACCAAATCCCATTGCAGGCATAGCTTTTATCATCGTTGCATTCTTATCAAATCCTGCACCAAGCCCTATTGGATTGTGGAATGTAGTGTTAAATATTTTTTGTGTAAGTATCTCGTGATTTACAAAATTTTGCTCAACCATATAGTTATTTAGCATTCTGCAGTATGGTAAAGTTTTTAGTCCATATTCTGCTATTGTATGTGCTGTTTCTGGTTCAAAATTGAACATTATTTTTTTAATAGTATCGTAACTTATCATTAATAACCTTTGTTTTTTAATTTGCTAAACTATGTAATCTTTGGTACTCTTTACAATTCTCAAGAAGTTCTTTTTGTGACCCTTGACAAATAATCTTACCATCTTTAAAAACTGCAATTTTAGTTGCATTTCGTATTGTACTTAATCTATGTGCAATAACAAATGTAATTTTATCTTTAGATACTTCTTCTAATACTTCTGTAATAATTGATTCACTTTCATTATCAAGTGCTGATGTTGCTTCATCTAGTATTAAAATCTGAGGCTCTTTGTATAAAGCTCTTGCAATTGCAATTCTTTGTCGTTGACCACCACTAAGATTTGTACCAGACTCATCTAAAATAGTATCTATACCATTTTGAGTAGAGTTAACAAAATCTAAAGCGTGAGCCAATTGTAAAGTATTTTTTATTTTTGCTTCATCATATGGTTGTCCGTATGCTATATTTGCACCTATTGTATCGTTGAAAATATATACTCTTTGTGTAACTATTGAAATTTTATCTCTTAAGTCAGATAGTATAAAGTTTTTTATATCTGTATCATTTATAAATATTTCACCTTTAGATGAGTCATAAAATCGAATAAGTGTATTTATTAGTGAACTTTTACCCCCACCACTGTCTCCTACTAAAGCAACAGTTTCACCTTTTAAAACTTCTAAATTTATATTTAATAGGGCATCTTTTTTGTCAAATTTTAAATTTACATTATTAAATTTTATTTTATTACATGATGATGGAAAAATATTATTTCCTGATAATATTTTAGCTTTTAAATTAAATATATCATTGATTCTTTCATTTGCTGCAATAGCATCTTGAAGTTTATTAAATAGTGTTGATAAAGCTTTAATAGGTGTGTAAAGCATCATTAAAGCTGTCATAAATGAGAAAAAAGTACCAACAGTCATATTTCCATCAATAACCTCTCTTCCCCCTACAGTTATAACTACAGCAAGTGCAATAGCACCTAATATCTCCATAAAAGGTGATACTAGTTCATTTATTTTTACAGCTTTAATATTTACATTGAAAAATTCTTGGTTGTGAGTTGAGAACTCTTTTAGTTCTAATTGTTCAGTTGAATTTGCTTTTATTATCTCTATATTATTAAATGTTTCACTTAAATGAGCTGTAATATCTGAGTTTTTTTCTTGAGATTTAAAAGATAGTTTCTTTACTTTCTTTGCCATTAGAGATAGTGGATAAAAAGCTAATGGCATAACAACTAATCCATAAAATGCTAACTCAGCACTTTGGTATATTATTACACCAATTAGTGCAATAATTGTAATACTTTCTTGAATTATTCTTGAAATATGTGTTGATACGGCACTTTGAATTCTATTTATATCATTTGTAATACGACTTATTAACTCTCCACTATGATTATTATTAAAAAATGTCAAATCTAAATTTAACATATGTCCTAAAAGTTTATTTCGTATTCTTTTTATAATATCTTGACCAATATATGAGATATAATAAGCTTGTATATATCGTCCAAAACCTTTTGCAGAATATAATGCAATAATAATTAAAGGTATTAGTGATAGCATCTCTTCATTTTTATTTACAAATATATCATCAAGTAGAGGTTTGATTATATACGCTGAACCAGCAGTTCCGATAGATACTAGGATAATACCAATCAATACATATATAAATTTTCTTATATAATCTTTGTAGTAGGGTATATATTGTTTAAAAAATTGTTTCAAATTATTTTCATCTTTTAGTATATTTATTTTACAGTTATAAATCTATGGCGGGCAAGAGAGGATTTGAACCTCCGTTAGTTTTCACTAAACTTCGCTTCCAACGAAGCACCTTCGACCACTCAGACACTTGCCCAGTTTACTTTAATAGTTGTAAGAATTTATTATATCCAAATTCTTTTAAAGTCAAGTGAAGTACTATAAAACCACTTAATGTACTTGCAAAAGCTAAACCTACTGCTTCGTATGGGATGATTAGTATTAAAGAAAATACTATATTCCATCCAAGTGATATTGCTGTTATTTTTGCAGCTTTTAGTTGTAACTCTTTTGCATATAACCAAAGTGAAAATATTTTTGCTATTCCAAATGGTAATAATCCTATTAGATACATTGTTAAAATTATAGCTGTATTTTGAGTGTCTATTTGGGTAAAAGCACCTCTTTGGAATAATAATTCAACTATAAATTCATTAAATACAATACCAATAAAAGAAGCTAGAAATAATAAAGAAAATAGAATATAAAAAGCTTTTCTTAGGTAGTTTAATGCTTTTTGTTCATCATTATTTTTTATTGCTTTTGCAATTGTAGGGAATAGGGCAACTGAAGTTGCAATTGCAAATAGAGCTAGTGGAAGTTGAAAAACTCTATTTGCATAATATAGATAACTAATAGTACCACTTACTAGAAATGAAGCCAACCAAGTATCTAAAAATGCAGCTAGATGTGCAGATGAACTACCAAATACTGCTGGGTAGAATTGTTTGTAAAAATTAGATCTTTTTATATTGTTTCTACTTTTTCGTAAATATGTTGTGAAAAATCTTATTCTTAATCTTTTAATTGCAATAAGATGTGCAATTACTTGTAAAATACCACCAATAATTACACCCCAAGTAAGATAGTATACAATTTCATATTTTTCTAAATTTGAAGATATTAGTAGTGCTGTTATCATTGATATATTTAATAGTGAAGTTGAAAAAGCAGTTGTTGCAAAGTGATGTTTATATTGGAGTAGGGCAGCTAAAAAAGTAACTATAAATACTAAAGGTAGATAGTAGAAACAAATAGCTACAAGTGGAGATGCTAACTCAATGGTTGCACTATCAAATCCAACTGCTATAACTTTAGTAATAAGTGATGCAAAGATTGTTACAAAGATACTTAATAATAAAATAAATGCTAAAAATTGTAAAAAGATAATAGTACTAAATTGTATTTTTTGTTTTGACCTTGAATAAGAAGGTATAAAAACTTGAGTAAATGCACCCTCTGCAAAGATTCTACGAAATAAGTTAGGAAGTTTAAAAGCTACAAAAAAAATATCACTATAGATATTTGCACCTAATATTGATGCGGTTAATAGATCTCTTAAAAATCCTAATATTCTTGATATTAAAATTCCAAAACTATTTGTAAATATATGCTTAATCATAAATTACAACATATATTTTATAGAGTAACCCCTCATAAGTGGTGGAGTATCATAATAATTTGAGTCTTCAGGTGTAAGAATTTTGGCATTTGAAAGTTGAATCTCTGCTTCTTTTTTTATAGGTTCATTAGTTGTAGATTCAAATCCTGTTGCTACAATAGTTATTTTTACTTCATCTGTTTCAAGGGTATCATCAGTAGTTGTACCAAAAATAATATCAGCATCACTATGTATTGAATCATTAATATATTCCATAACATCACTAAGTGAGAATAGTGTTACATTTGGATTAAATGTCCAATGGACCATAATCCCTTTAGCACCACTTAAAGATACTTCATCTAGTAAAGGTGACTTAATAGCATTTTCTAAAGCTTTTTGTGCTGCATTGTCCCCTTTTGCTTTACCAATACCCATTAAAGCCATACCTCTATGTTGCATAATAGTTCTTATATCTGCAAAATCTGTATTTATATCATTGCTTCCTGGTTTAAGGATAACTTCTGTCATACCATTAACAGCTTGAAAAAGGATATTATCAACTATTCTAAAAGCATCTTTCATGCCCATTGTTTCATCAATAATCTCTTTTAATTTATCATTTTTAATTACAATTATAGAATCACTAACTTTTTTCAACTCTTCAAGCCCAAGATTTGCTAATCCTGTTCTTTTTTTACCTTCCCATTTAAAAGGTTTTGTTACAACAGATACGGTTAAAGCCCCTACCTCTTTAGCAGCTTTTGCAACTATGGCAGCAGCACCAGTTCCAGTACCACCACCAAGACCAGCAGCTACAAAAACAATATCAGAACCATCAATTGATTTTTTAATCTCTTCATAGCTTTCAATAGCAGAATCTCTACCTACATCTGGTTTCATCCCTGCACCTAAACCCTTTGTAAGTTCAAGTCCTAGTTGTATTTTTTTAGGTGCTTTTGACACTCGTAATGCTTGTAAGTCAGTATTTGCAACTATTAAATCTACTTTATAAATACCCTCTTGAATCATATGATTTACCATATTACATCCACCACCTCCAACTCCAATAACAGCAATTTTTGCTACATTATCAGCTAATGTTTTTGTAGGCATCTGTTCTACTATTTGGGGATTAAATAAGTTATTATCCATTATAGCCACTCCGAGAATTTTTTCCAGATACTAGAAACTTTAGATTTTTTTTCTTCAATTTTTAAATCTAAATTATTTAGATTATTGTGAGGTTCTGAATTTTCTTCATTTTTAGTATCTTTATTTTCTTTTTTAACTATTGTAGGTGATTCTTTTTTAGGAATCTCTTTTTTTATTCTCAATTGTTTATTTGAATCAAGTTCAAAGGCAGGATCATTATCTAACCCATAAAATAATAATCCAACTATTGTTGATAAAGTAGCATCATTAAAGTCTATATATCCATTTTGAATATTTATAGGATTTGATATCTTAACAGGAACATTTGGGAATACTTTTCTTGCTAATAGTTCAATCCCTGGAATTTTACTCATACCACCTGTAAGAACAATACCATGAATAGTATCATATAATCCACTATGTATTAATTTGTCTCTTGACAAACATAATATCTCTTCTACTCTTGCATGTATCATTGGTTGAATTAAATCTAAAGATATCTCTTTTAATTCACTTTCATTTCCTAAAATAGGTACTTTAACTTTAGTAATTGTATTTTGGTTTAAAATATCAGATTTTGGTATTAGTGAGGCATATTGTGTTTTAACTCTACTTGCAGCATTTAATGGAGTATGTAACATAATAGATAGATCGTTTGTAATATGTTCACTTCCTATTGGAACAATATCATTAAATAAAATAGATCTATTTTTATATATAGCTATTTCAGAAGTACTACCACCCAAATCAAAAACAGCAGTTCCTAATTTCATTTGATCTTTTTGAATTGTTGCAATAGTAGAAGCGTAAGAGCTTAATACAAAATTTGTAACTTCAATATTTGAAGTTTTTAAAGCACTTTGAATATTTGTTAAAGATGTTTTTTTAGCTGTTATGATATTTGCATATACTTCAAGTCTAGAACCATTCATATTTAAAGGGTTTTCAATCGAATCATTATTATCAACTTTAAAGTATAGTGGTATTACATGAATAGCTTCATATTCAGGAACAATTTGTGCATCATAAAGGGCAATTGTTAAAACTTGGTTTATCTCTTTATGTGTAATATGTCCACTTGGTACATTTATAGAACCGTTACTTCTTCTACTTTTTGTATGTATACCAGATATTGAAACAATAGTGGAATCAATAGTATTAGGAGAACTGTTTCTTGCAATATCTACAGCATTTTTAATACTGCTACTAGCTAAATCAATATCAACTATAGCACCCTTTTGGATACCATAACTTGTACTTTTACCAATACCTAAAATATTGATTTTATTATTATAGTCATTTTGGGCTACAATTGAAACTATACTAGTAGTTCCTATATCTATAGCTAAAATTGATTTAGTCACATTATTTCACTTGCATATGGGATACTACACTATATTTGTTGTATAACTTTTCTATCACTGATGATAATATTGTTTGATCTTTTAATTTTTTAATACCATCTTCTAAATCTTTATTTTTTGTTTCATCATAAGTAGCTAATTTTGTATCAAAGATTTTATATACTACAGTTTTATCTGCCATATCAAAATAGTTTACAACTGATGTTGATGTAAATATATTTTTCACTAACTCAGTAGATTCATCTAGTGTTAAACCATCAATAGAGATGATTTTATCTTTAGCTATATATCCTAAATCAGTTCCTTTAAAGTTAGTTAATAATTTATCTCTTTTAGTGATAAGTATCTCTTTTCTTTGATTTTGAACATAATCACTTTTTAGGCTATTTTTAACTTTATTATATGACAATACTTGAGGTTCAATTATTTCAATAAGTTGAACTACAATATAATTTTCTTTTGTTTTAATAGGTTTAAGTATTGTACCAATTTTTGAACTAGTAATTTTATCTAAATCTTCTTTCTGTAAATATGCTGTAGATGCATCTACAATTTGAGTATTTGTAAATTTACTTTTATCTTTTTTAAGAGATAAATATTTTTTAAGTGCAGTGTTTTTACTTTTTTTAGCATCTTCACCTAAAGCGATTTTTTCAATATTTATTTTATATTGTATAATTGATTTATAATTATTCTTATTTATTTCCCAAAATGCTTTTAAATCTTTTTCTGTGGGGTTTATAGATATATCATTATTTTTTATAATATTTATACTAACCTTATCACTTGCAAAAAATACTTTATGTAATTTATCTATAGACTCTTTATTTGTAGATGATGCAAATACTGTTCTAAGTTTTTGAATAGTTAAATCTTTTTTAATTTGTGCTTCAAATTCAGTAGGGTTTGTTCTATTTTGTTTTAAAACTTGAATATATGCTTTTTTGTCAAATTTACCATCTGTTAAAAATGAGGGGATAGTTACCAACTCTTTAGCTATTTGTTCATCTGTTGCTGATATACCAAAATCTTCTGCTAAATTTAAAAGTAAAAATTTTTGAACTAAATTATTGTACGCTAATTTTTCTAAATTTAATTTTTCTGCCAATTCTTTATTAAATTCATCTCCAAACATCTCTTGATATTGATTGTATAAATTACTATATTCTAATTGTAAATTTTTAATCTTTATCTCTTTAGTTCCAACTGTAGCAACACTTCCTGTGGGTTTATTGTAGTCATAAGACCCCCACCCAACAAATCCTGCACCTACAAATGCTATTGTACTTATCCAAATTGTTATCACCAGCCACTTTTTATGTTTTTGCATCCAAGTTATCATTTATTAAAACCTTTATTCTATTTAATTGGATTTTAGCTAAAAATTGCTTGTAAAAATGTTAAGTATGAAAATAAAATCAATCTATCTAAAATTTAAATCTGAGGTGTAACTTTTAAAATTATTGTATATAGAAATATCTAAAATAGCAAGAACTGAAATGGAATCAATCTTAGATAAGAATATTGGAGGATATCTTGATATAGTTGCAATTAATGATGATGATAAAACTATGTTATTAGGTGAAGTTAAGATAAATTCAAAAAAATAAATTTAAATTTATCGATTATTTTTTAGATGATTTATAAAATATAAATCATCCTAAGAGTGAATGTTATTGTGAGGTGGTGTTCTTATTAAATCCTGTCGTGTAGGTATTCTGGTGCTATATCTGCTCCATTATCCCAAACTAATGTTTTGTGAACATGAAATTTTTTAAACTCATCAACTTGTTTTAATGGTTGAAAAAATGGATGTTTTTTTGAATTAATATAATTCTTTAAATCAACTATTTTTTCTAATCCATCGTTAAATAAAATTTTTACTTTAAACTCATTTATATAGTCTGCTTTAGTTATATTTAGTATCATTTTTAATCTCCTAATTTAAAGGTGGAACTTTTTCAAAAACTTCATCATTTTGAATATGTTCCCAAGCTTTTAATA
>DAOVXU010000111.1 GCA_030635995.1 Arcobacter sp.
AAATAATGATACGAGTAAAAGTTCCTTAAAAAGATATGAAGAGTTAGTAAATAAAAGTTTTATTTATAAAGAGATGTATCCTACAAGAAATATGAGAGCAGTTATGCAAGATGGAATGGTAGTTGGTGGTCTTAAAATGGGTATTCAACTTCTAACTGGTGGAGGATGTTTATTTGTACCAAAAATTGAAGCTGATAATGAAACAACTAAAAAAGTAAAAGATTTTACAGGTGTTGCATTTAAAGATAGATTTGCAGGTAAATTAGATTTTGATAAAAAACTTACATTTGATAAAGTTACAGGTGTTTATTTTTCAAAAGCTATGCATGATGAAGTACAAATCCCACATTTACATATTAGTAATGTAGAGCAGTTTCAATCATCAAATATTGAAGAATATGGATTGGCTTGTGCATCACTTTGTCCTGCTGAAGTTTATGAATTACATATTGATAAACAAGGGAATAAGAATCTACGATTACATGCAGAAAATTGTGTACATTGTAAAACTTGTGATATAAAAGCACCAAATGGTGCAATTACATGGACAGCACCTTATGGTGGTGATGGTCCTGATTATAATATGATGTAAGGGAGAGGTAAAAATATGGCTTTAACAATAATTAGTTTAATGAAACAAGTTCCAGTAGCATCTGAAATGAGAATGGGTGATGATGGTTTAATGGATAGAACAAAAGCAAAATCTATTATAAATATAGATTGTGCTTATGGTTTAGAAGCGGGGCTTCAACTTAAAAATGAGATAGAAGATGCTAAACTTATAGTATGTTCAATGGGTCCTCCCTCTTTTACAGAATCTTTAACAAAAGCTCTTGCACTAGGATATGATGAAGCATATCTTTTAAGTGATAGAAAACTTGGAGGTTCTGATACATATGCTACAGGTTTAGCATTAGCTACACTTCTTAAATATCTTGGTTTTGGCAAAGGTCAAAATGAAGATTTTATAATAGTAGCAGGAAGACAAACGAGTGATGGAGATACAGCTCATGTACCTAGTCAAGTAGCTGAAAATATGGGAATACCACAAGGTACTTTTATAGAAACTGCTAATTATACAGATGGTAGAATTCATGCAAAAAGAATTATTGAGGGTGGTTATCAAATGATGAGTATGCCTCTTCCTTGTGCTATGAGTTTTACTCCAACAGGTATTGATCCACGAAGACCAAAACTTAGTGGGGCAATAAAAGCTAGTAATGCAGAAATTAAAATATTTTCTATTGATGATATTGGATTAAGTGATGAGTTTATAGGACTCGGAACTCCAGGAGAAAGTGGATCACCAACTATTGTATCAAAAGTAGCTACAATTAAAAGTGAAAGAGCACCTGCTAAAATGGCTAAGGGACATACAGAAAATGAACTATTAGAGAGTTTTTATGCTGATTTTGCAGAGGGTAAAAATAGTTTAGAGGTAAAAGAAAAGAAAGCTAAAAAAGAGAAAGCTAGAGATGAATCTTTAAAAGTTATTGATTTTAGAAATGGAGCATCTGGTATTTTAACTTGGGCAGAGGTTGTAAAAGGTCAAATATCTAGACCTTCATTAGAGTTATTAACTCCTGCTAGGAATTTAGCTAATTCTTTAGATGAAGGTACAAAAGTTACTACACTTATCATAGGTAAAGATGTTGGTGAATTAGCAAAAGAGTTAATAGCTTATGGTGCAGATGAAGTTATAATAGTTGATGATGAAAGATTAGAAGAGTATAGAATTTTACCATTTAGTGAAACTTTTAAGCAAGTGATAAAAGATATTAATCCAGAAATTGCACTTTTTGCAGCTACAACAGCAGGTCGTGAATTAGCTCCAAGAATTGGTGTAAAAACAGATTCAGGAGTTACTGCTGATTGTACTGAGCTTATCATTGGTGAACATAAACATAGAAATAAACAAACAAAAGAGCAAGTGATATATGCTCCAATATTAGAATCAAGAAGACCCACTTATGGTGAATCTAAACTTGCTACTATTATTGGATTTGTTTGTCCCCAAATATCAACAGCAAGAGCTGGTACATTTGAAGTACCTACAAAAGATGAATCAAGAGAAGGTAAAATATCAAGTTTCACTCCAAATTTAGAGAAAAAAGAGTTTGTATCTGAAATAATTGAAACTGTAATTGGTGAAGCTGGTGGTCAAGCATTATTTGAAGCTGATATTATAGTTGCAGGTGGAAGAGGAACAGCGTCAGATGATATGAAACTTGTAAAAGATTTAGCTGATGCACTTCAAGAGCAAGGTATAAATGCTCAATGGGCAGCGTCAAGAGTTATGGTTGATGAAGGTGTATCTGAATATGCTCAACAAATTGGACAAACAGGTAAAACTGTAAGACCAAAAGTTTATATAGCAATTGGTATCTCAGGAGCTGTTCAACATATTGCTGGTATTAAAGAATCTGAAATTATTATTGCAATTAACAATAACATTAAAGAGACTATTTTCGCTAATTCTGATTTTGGAATTGTTGGAGAATATGAAGATATTTTACCAGAACTTATAGAAAAAGTTAAAAGTGGGTTCACTTTTGGACTTAAAGCTGAAAAGTAAGGGGTAGTTATGGTTGGTAGAAAAGTTGGAATAGTGGGAGCAGGAGCTGTTGGTGCATCGGCAGCATTTTCATTAGTGATGTTAGGTACTTGTCATGAAGTTATGCTATATGATATTGTGCCTGAAGTTGCCGTTGGAAAAGCTATAGATATAGGACAAGCTGCAATATATTCACCTAGAGGTACAATAGTAACAGCAGCAAAAAGCCCAGAAGATATGAAGGACTGTGATATAGTTGTTATAACTGCTGGAGTTCCTAGAAAAGGTGATATGACAAGAGCTGATCTTTTAAATATTAATGCTGGTATTGTTTCACAAGTTGTTGATAATATTATGAAACATTCTCCTAATGCTATAATATTATGTGTATCAAACCCATTAGATATTATGACTTATGTTATACATCAATTAACCAATTGGGATAGAAGTAGAATTATAGGTATGGCTGGAGCACTTGATGGTGCTAGAATGGCTTATCAGATTCAACAAAAAGTTGGATTTGGTTCAGGTCTTACTCGGGCGATAGTTTTAGGTGATCATGGGCAAAATATGATTCCTTATCCTGAAATTTCAGCAGTTGGTGGTGTTCCATTAAATCAAGTTCTTGGTCAAGAGGATATGGAAGATATTAAACAAAAGACAAGAGATGGTGGTGCAGAGATTGTAGGACATCTTAAAACTTCAGGTTATTATGCTCCAGGTCGTTCTATAGCAGTTATGGTTGAAGCTATACTTGATGACTCTCGTATTGTTATGCCTTCTTCAGTTTTACTTGATGGTGAATATGGTTATAAAGATGTAACTTTAGGTGTCCCTGTAGTTCTTGGAGCAAAAGGAATTGAACAAATTATTGAACTTCAACTTGATGATGAGATGAAAGCTAAATTAGATCTATCTGTTAATTCCATAAAAGAGGGTATTGATATATTAAAAGATGAAGGTTTTTTTAGTTAAGAAATTAAATGATAATTTAAATTTAAAAAAGAGAAGTATTTTTACTTCTCTTTTTTTATTATAAGAAATATTTTTATAGCTTATATTAAAATTTAATCTAACTTATACTAAAATTTTACATATAATTATAATTTGGAGTTAAGTATGTATAAAATTGTTAAAAAAGAGAAAATGGCACATGATTCAATTTATTTAAATGAAATTGAAGCACCTCAGATAGCAAAAAAAGCAAAACCTGGTCAGTTTGTAATCTTAATTGTAGATGAGCAAGGCGAGCGAGTACCTTTAACTATGGCAGATGTCAATAAAGAGAAAGGGACAATAACTATTATCTATATGATTGTTGGTAAAAGTACTAAAACTTTTAGTAATCTTGAAGTGGGTGATGGATATAAAGATGTTGTTGGTCCTTTAGGTGAACCTACCCATATTGAAAAGAAAGGTACTATTGTTTGTGTAGGTGGTGGAACTGGAACTGCTGTACTTCATCCAATTACAAGAGGTATGTATGAAGCTGGAAATAATGTTATTTCAATAATAGGAGCTCGTAGTAAAGATTATATTATACTCGAAGATGCGATGAAGAAAGTTTCTCATGAGGTAAGAATATGTACAGATGATGGGAGTAAAGGTAGGCACGGTTTTGTAACTGAAGAGCTAAAAGATATACTTGAAACTCAAGATGTAGCTGAAGTGGTTGCAATTGGACCAGTACCTATGATGAAATTTGTTTCACTTTTAACTAAAGAATACAATGTCCCAACTACTGTTAGTTTAAATCCAATTATGATTGATGGAACGGGTATGTGTGGGGGATGTAGAGTTACTATAGGTGGTAAAACTAAATTTGCTTGTGTCGATGGTCCTGAATTTGATGGGCATCAAGTTGATTATGATAGTTTAATAAGAAGACTTGGTGCTTACAAAGTGGAAGAGGAACATTCTGAAAATTGTATGCATGATATGTGTAATGAAGAGTAAAGGTATTTATTATGAAACAAATAAAAGATTTAACAAAAAAAGAAAGAAGATCAATTCCTAGACAACAGATGACAGAACGACATCCAAAACAAAGAGCTACATATTTTGATGAAGTATCACTTGGATATAGTTTAGTAGAAGCACAATATGAAGCTGCAAGATGTATTCAATGTAAAGACCCAGCTTGTATAAAAGCTTGTCCTGTTGGTATTGATATTCCAGGCTTTTTAGAGCAAATTGTTGAAAATAGATTGAATGATTCAATAGATATAGTTTGGGATGCTACGGCACTTCCTGCTATTTGTGGAAGAGTTTGTCCTCAAGAGATTCAATGTGAAGAGGTTTGTGTAGTAAGAAATGATAAAAAAGGTAAACCGGCCGTTGGTATTGGTAACCTTGAGATGTATATAGCTGATTGGGCTAGAAATAATGGTATTAAAAATAAAGTAGAGATTCCACCTTCAACAGGTAAAAAAGTTGCAGTTATAGGCTCTGGTCCTGCTGGAATTACAGTTGCTGGTGAGTTAGCAAAAAAAGGTCATAAAGTAACAATATTTGAAGCACTTCATCAAGCGGGTGGTGTTTTACTTTATGGAATACCTGAATTTAGACTTTCAAAAGATATAGTTGCTCATGAATTAAAGCAATTAGATGATTTAGGTGTTGAAATTAAACTAAATAGTGTGGTTGGTAGAACTTATGACATTGATGAATTATTAGAAGAATATGGATATGACGCTGCATTTATAGGTGTTGGTGCAGGAACACCAAATTTTCTGAATATTCCTGGTGAAGATTTAAATGGTGTATTTAGTGCAAATGAATATTTAACTAGAGCAAGTCTTATGAAAGCATCTCAATTTCCATATTATGATACACCAATAATTCCTGGAAAAAATGTTGTAATTTTAGGTGCTGGTAATGTTGCAATGGATTCAGCAAGAACAGCTTTAAGATTAGGAGCTCAATCGGTAAAAATAGTATATCGAAGAACAAAAGAACAATCTCCTGCATTAGCTAAAGAGATTCATCATGCACAAGAGGAAGGTGTAGAATTTGAATTTTTAACATCACCACTTGAATTTATAGGTGCTGCTGATGGTAAACTTGCAGGTTTAAGTTGTCAAGTGATGGAACTTGGAGAACCAGATGAAGATGGAAAACAAATATCTATACCAGTTCAAGGTGAACATAAATATATTGATTGTGATTTAGCTATTATCTCCATAGGAACTTCTGCAAATCCATTACTAACAAATGTTACAAAAGGTCTAGAGTTAAATGAATGGGGAAATATTCAAGCAGATTCTCAAACAGGAAAAACAACTAAAAATAAAGTTTGGGCAGGTGGAGATATTACACTTGGTCGAGCAACTGTAATT
>DAOVXU010000141.1 GCA_030635995.1 Arcobacter sp.
AATAGACTTCAAAATGGTCAAACTCTAAAAGGTGAATTTATCCAAGTTGCTCTGTTTGAAGGGCAAACTAGAGGATTGAAACCTATCTTTAATGCAAAAGATTTTGCAATATTTGATAAACCATCTGGGATTATGGTGCATCCAACTTCAAAAGATACTGAATATTCTTTACTTGATGAGATACGATACCATTTTGGAGATAGTGCAAATTTAGCACATAGAATAGATATGGAAACTTCAGGATTGGTTCTTGTAACTAAAAATAGAATAAGTGATATATTTCTAAAAACTATGTTTGAAGAGAAAAAATATAAAAAGATTTATCAAGCATTAGTAAAAGGGGAGATAAAAGAGAAACTTATTATCGATACCCCTATTACAAAAGATGGTGGTAAAATTGGTGTAAAAATGAAAGTTAGTCAAGATGGGAAAGAATCTCAAACTATAATAACTCCAATAAAATATTTTAAAAACTTAGATCAAACAATAGTGGAAGCTTCCCCACTTACAGGACGACAACATCAAATACGAGTACACCTAGATTCTATTGGACATACTATAGTTGGTGATCCTATTTATGGTGTAGATGAAAAGATTGCAGATGATTACTTATGTAAAAGGTTGTCCCAAGAGGATAGAAAAAAACATATTGGTCACGATAGACTTATGCTACATGCTTTAAATTTAGAATTTGAATATGATGATAGTATTTACAATATCTTTTCAAAACAACTTTTTATCAAATAATTTGGGTTTACAGATGATTTATAAGCAATATTATACTATCCTTTTATATAAAAGAGGAGTTTTATTATGTCTAAAATAGCAATTATAGGTGCAGGTAAATGGGGTCAAGCATTACATTATGCAGTTAGTTGTGAAAATGAAGCCCTTATCACATCAAGAACTCCAAAAGATATAAAAAATTTTGTTACGCTAGATGAAGCTATGAATTGTGAATATCTAATAATTGCCATTCCTGCACAAAGCATTAGGGAGTGGTTAAAAAATAACTTTATCTTTAAAGGTCAAAAAATACTTGTAGCAGCTAAGGGGATTGAAGCTTCTTCAGGTGCATTTTTAAAAGAGATTTATGAAGAGTTTGTACCCCTTGAAAATTTAGGTTTTATATCTGGTCCATCTTTTGCAGCAGAGGTTATAAAAGGATTGCCAACCGCTTTAGTTTTAAACTCTACTTCAAAAAAATTATATGATGAATTTTCTTTGTTTTTCCCTAGTTTTATTAAAACTTATTATAGTGATGATGTTGTAGGGGCTGAAATAGCAGGTGCATATAAAAATGTTTTAGCAATAGCAAGTGGAATTTGTAATGGCTTAAATTTAGGACAAAATGCTCAAGCAAGTCTTATATCAAGAGGTCTTGTAGAGATGGAAAGATTTTCAAGAAGTTTTGGAGCAAAAAGTGAAACATTTATGGGTCTTAGCGGAGCTGGAGATCTTTTTTTAACTGCTTCCTCTACAATGAGTAGAAACTTTAGAGTGGGGCTTGGTCTTGCTCAGAACAAATCATTAGAAGATATTCTTGAAGAGTTAGGGGAAGTAGCCGAGGGAGTTAAAACAAGTGAAGCTATATACAATCTATGTGAAAAACATAATATCTATGCACCCATCGCAAAAGAGGTAAAACTAATCCTTGAAGGTAAAAGTCCTAAAGATAGTTTAAAAGATCTGTTAAATTCTTAAACTAAAATTCTTTTAATCTAGCCTTTACATCTATATCTTTAAAAGATACAAAATCATTAGACTTATATTGTTCTATTGCAACTCTACCTATCATTGCAGCATTATCACTACAAAACTCTAAAGGTGCCAAAATAAGTTCACTATTAAACTCTTTTGAAAGTTTTAGAATATTCTCTCGTAAGTAAATATTTGCACTTGCTCCCCCTACTATTGCCACTTTTTTTGGAGGTAAAAGTTTGAAATATTTCTTCAATTTCATAAGTATATGATCAACCGCTGTTTTTTGAAAACTTGCACAAATATTTGCTATAGTTTGTTCATCTAATTTACCATTTTCTTCCTCTTTTAAAATGGCTACCCTAACTGCATTTTTAAGCCCACTATAACTAAATTCTATTGCAGGTGATTGCCTAAGTGGTATAGGGAAATCATAAGCTTCATTATTTCCTTTTAAAGCTTTTTCTTGAACTACTGGACCACCTGGATAACCAAGTCCTAGCATCTTTGATACTTTATCAAAACTCTCTCCAAAACTATCATCACTTGTTTGTCCAACTATTTTCATATTTTCTAGATCTTCAACTTCTATAATTTGAGTATGCCCTCCAGATACAAGTAAAACTGTACAAGGCAATAATTCATCTTTTTGAATAAATAAAGAATAAATATGACCTTTTAAATGATTTACAGCAATTAATGGAAGATTCAAAGTGATAGCTAAAGCTTTTGCCATCATTACACCTTCTGTAAGTGTTACACTTAATCCTGGTGCATTTGTAACGGCAATAGCTTTTAAATCTTTAAAATATGATTTACACTCTTCAAGTATTTTAGGTAATGCTTCTATATGAAGTCTAGCAGCCAGTTCTGGTACAACACCACCATATACACTATGTTCTGCCTCTTGAGATATTTTTTTATGATAGATTAATTCTTTTGTTTCAATATTTGTAATTGCGATAGAACTATCATCACAACTTGATTCGATACTTAAAATCATCTAATAATCCACTCATAAGCACAGTCAAGTTTTCCATATCCACTATCACTATTTAGATGTCCACCATTTTCAATCACTTTTAAACTAATACCTAAAATATCTTTTAGTAAATATAGTTCATCAATATTCATATAAATATCATTATCACTACTAGCCATTATCTTCTCATTTGCTTTTAGATTTTCAGGTATTTTATATGGAAAAAATGTTTTTAATTCCTCAATTTTACAACTAGGAGAGACAGGAGAAACTAACATAAGTTTTTGAATTGGCTTAATATCAAATCTATTTAAATAATGAAACCATAAAATATTTGCAAGTGAATGACAAACCACAATATCTGGTTGAAAATGTTCCATTTCAACTTTTAGATAATCCAACCACTCTTCTAAATTAGGATTGTCTTTATTAGGTAAAAGTGGAAAAGATACAATATAATTTTTTTCGATTAATTGCAATGCCAAATGGGATTGCCAATGGGGATAATCACTACCACCCCAACCATGTAATATTAATACTTTTTTCACTTATTTAGCCTCTCTTACACATCTAACATATTTTGGATATGTTTTATTTTCATAGTAAAAAGTAGCACTTTTAAAGTGTATATAATATCCCCATCTATAAAAGTTTCTCCATGTCCTATCACTTGTCCAATAATGATCTGATAAAATATATTCAAATCTTCTATTTATTAATTTTTCATCTTTCCTAGTTTTATCAATTATATATTTATATTGTTCTCTTGTAGGAAGTACCCAATCACTATGTCCAGATGAATATAAATTTTCACAATAT
Source organism: Arcobacter sp. (assembly GCA_030635995.1). Lineage (GTDB taxonomy): Bacteria > Campylobacterota > Campylobacteria > Campylobacterales > Arcobacteraceae > CAIJNA01. Next base: position 3,503 of record DAOVXU010000141.1, read on the forward strand.
TCTACAGCACCCTCTTGATTTTTTAAAATATTTATATTATCTATAGTATCCTGCCAATAAAGATTATGAACTTTATCTATAACATAATCTCCATTTTTAAAAAAATTACTAGAAAATGAATATGAAATAAAAAAGATTAATAAAGTTAATATTTTCATATTATCCCCTTACTATATATTCTTACCTCTTTATTTACATTAAAAATATCATCCAAAGAATCTACTTTTATATTATGAAATTTATTAATACTATTCATAGTAATCCTTCCAATATCCAAAAATCCAATATTACCTTTTAAAAACTCCTCTACTGCTATCTCATTTGAAGCATTTAAAACTACACCTAAATTATCATTATGCAATAGCTCATCTTTTATCTCCCAAATAGGATACCTAGATGTTTCTATTTTTTTAAACTCTAAATTTTGTAATTTTAGTAGATCGACTTTTTCTAAAATTTGCTCTTCAACTTTACCCATCAAAGCGTATGCAATAGGAAGTTGCATATTTGCATTTGCAATATGTGCCGTTGTAGAACCATCTGTAAAATTTACCAAAGCATGGATAATAGATTTTGGTTCAATAATCGCATCACAAGCTGTTATATCAAACAACCATCGAGCTTCTACAAGTTCAAAAAGCTTATTTGTCATAGTTGCACTATCTATAGTTATTTTATTTCCCATAGACCAATTTGGATGATTAAGTGCCTCTTTTACAGTTACATCTTTTAGCTTATCAAGAGGTAAATCTCTAAAGCTTCCACCACTTGCAGTTATAGTCATAGAATCAATTTTTTTATCATCTACTAAATACCACAATCCAAAATGTTCACTATCAATTGGATTTATAAAAGAGGTATCTATAAACTTTCCTGCAACAACCAAACTCTCTTTATTTGCTAAAGCTACTTTTTTACCATATTTTATAGCTGTAATTGTTGGTTTTAGTCCTAAAAATCCTACAAGTGCATTTATAACCAAAGAGGATGAACTACCCTCTATCATCTTTATAATTGCATCTTCTCCATATCTTACATCTGTATGATCTACTTTATAAATATCTTCTTTATTTTTTATAATAACCAAAGAGGGACTAAACTCTTTTATCTGTTTATTTAAAAGATTTATATTAGTTCCTGCAACTAAAACTTCAATATTTAAATTAAATCTTTTAGCAATAATTAGTGTATTTACACCAATAGAACCTGTACTTCCTAATAATATCATTTTTCAACTATACCTATGTCTTCAAAAACTAAATCAATTTTTATAGTAAATAACGCACCATTATATGTTCTATTATTATAT
>DAOVXU010000005.1 GCA_030635995.1 Arcobacter sp.
AAGAGTCTGATTGATATATTTATATGATTTTACAATATATTTAATTCTAATTGAATTATAATTATCAATATAGTACCTTGTTGGTTGAAGAATTTGATTCATTGCACTTTGAAGTTGTTTAACAGTGTCATTTATATAAAACTCAAAATCTTTATCTATTTTATATATATTTTTTTCATTTGTTGGATATGTTTGAATTAAGTCTCTGCAAAACAGAAGTAAAGCTTCTGTTTTAATTTGAGATATATTTAAAATCATAATTTAATTATGCATATACTTCTGTAGTATCTTGTGATGCAGGATTTAATACTGCTAATAATGAACTCATAAAATCATCACTACTCATAGATGTAGGATCTATTTGACTCATTTGCTCTTTTGCTGCCACTCTTTCCTCTTTTGATAAAGCACTCATTTGATCTTGAATAGCAACTCTATCTTCACTTGGTAAAGATTGCATAATATCTTTCATACCACCTCCACCATTTCCATTACCTTGACCACCACCTGTGCCATCCATCTTTTTCATTTGCATTTGTGTTTGCATTTGTGTCATTTGTGATGTTGCTCCAACTTCCATTTTAAATCCTTTTATTTAATTTTATTACAATGAAAGTTTAAAAAAAGTTTGTTAATGATTTGTTAATGAGAAATGTTATTTAAGAATATAACTTAAAGTTGTCCTATTATATTCTATAGAAAAGCCTAATTTCTTTAGTTTTGATATATGTACCCGTAAACTACCATCACTGTTGCTTTCAAGCGTTTGATATATAATATCTTTTGAAACTGGTCTATTTAAATTAGTTAAAAGTAATTCCACAATTTTAATTTCATTTGGTGATATTTTAACTTTATTATTTTTTAAATATAGCTGTTTTGATGAACTATGATAAAAAAAGTTTTTATATTTTAAAATATTTGATTCATTTTGAAATAATTTTTTATAATAATATTCAACTCTTATTTGCAACTCTTCTATAAGTAATGGTTTGACTATATAATCATCACCAATGGAAAATGATTTTTTTAAATTAAAAATATTATAATATTCATCTATAAAAATAGTTGGTGTTTTATCCTCTGCATCTTTTAACTCTTTAATAGTATTAAAAAAATAAACATTTATAATATAAAGATTATAACTATTTTCATATGTTAAATTTAAAATATCCTCAACACTATTTGCAATAGTAATATTATAAGTTGGAAAAACTAAAGAATAATTATACGCCAAACTATCCTCGCATATCAAAATTGAATACATACCTTCCCCCCCATATGTTATTGTAGCAAAACTAAAACAAACTATCAATTAAAATAGAAATTGTTGGTTTAATTGTTAGTTTGTTTTACTTTTGCTATAATACGAACTTAAATTATAAAAGGTTAAATCAAGTGCTTCCTAACAATTAAACATCGCTTTAGATGTTTTTTAAAATTATTAGATTTGGATTTTTAAAATCGCAGGACTACTTTTAAGTAATTCAAGATTTTAAAGAGACGAATATGATGATTTTAAAAAGCACCCAAAGGGCAACCCATAAAGCCTCATCTAAACCCCAAAAAAAATTTAACATTACCTACTGGTAGTCTAAAATTTTTATTTGGAATTTATATAAGGCTTTCTGTGTTGTCTAAAGTGGTGTTTAATTATTAGGAGGCACTTAGTTATGTTTACAAAACTAATTGAAAAACTACAAAATGAAGATTATATTACACTTGAAACTACACCATCACACGAACCAACATTTGATACAATAATTTCAAATATTAAAAAATACGATTTATGTAAAAAAATAGATGGATTTAGTACTACTGATAATCCTCTTGCAAAATTAAAATATAACTCTTTATTTGCAGCTGTTAAACTTCAGCATGAGTTCAATCTACCTGTAATTGCAACTATGAGTATGAGAGATAGAAATAAAATAGCACTTCAATCAGACCTATTAGGTGCAAATGATTTTGATGTAAGGGCAATATTAGCACTTACTGGAGATCCAGCACATATGAGTGACCAACCACACACAAAAGGTGTATTTGAATCAAATTCAAATATGCTTTTAGAGATAATCAACTCTTTTAATAATGGTATGGATTTTAGTGGTAAGTTATTTAAAAACAAACCAAAAGAGATATATCCCTTTTCTGTTGTAAACTCTTATGCAAGAAGTTTTAAGTCATTGGAAAAAAAGATGAATAAAAAAATAAAAAATAAAACTGTAGGGATTATCACTCAACCTATTTATGATATTCAAAATGGTAAACAACTACTTGAAAGTTTTAAAATAGCAAAAGAAGAATTTACAGATGAAAGAGCCAAAGCACAATTAATCTTAGGAATTTTTCCTATTACAAAACTAAGAACTGCACAATTTTTATCTTCACATGTTCCTGGAATTTATGTACCAGATAGTTGGATAGATGCACTTACAAAAGCTTCTAAAATAGGGGAAGATGAAGAGTATAAAGTAGGAATGGAGTTAAGCTCAAACCTACTAAAAGAGGTTAGAGAATATCATCCAAAAGTTCATCTTATGACTGCAAATAGATTTGATATTGCAAATGAATTATTAAACTAATAAAACTAAATATTTAACTTTAAAAGTAATCCATTTTATAATCTATAATGTTGGTAGTCCATATCCACTATTTAGATTTATATCTATCTCATATCCTAAGCTTGCAAGAATGATATCAAGTGTCTTTACTGATACACTTCCTAGTTCCCCTTTTTCAATCTTACCAAGTGTCACACGACTTATACCACTTAAAGAAGCGAGATTTTCTTGAGTGACACCTTTTTCTTTTCGTAAATTTTTAACTTTTTGTCCAATTTCGTATAATTTCAATTGGTATCTCCTTGTATGTTTTTTGATTAAGAGACAACTCCCAACTATCAAGTATCTTTTGACCCATATCTTTAAATTCATTATTAGTTTTTATATAAATTTTAAGTTTATCTATAGCTAGTTTTAAAGCATTTATACATTGAGTATATATCTCGTCTGATTCTTTGTTTGATAAGTAACAATTTTGTATTCCAAACTTTACTAACTCTTTTTTACCATACCAAACTTTTATACCAAACATTGTAAGAGCTGGTCTATCTTTGTGAAAATATACAATTGTATTTACTATATCATAAGCAGGAGATAACCATATATTTTGTATATCCTCATCGTATAGTATCCCAAAGTTTTTAAGATGAGCATCACCATTTTTAAGTAGGTAATTCATAACTATTATTTTAAAAAGATTTTTCATAGAATTTAGCTTATCTGTTGTTACGATATAAACAACTTTTGCTATTTGTTCATAACTACCACTATATTTTTCATCTTTATTCTTTCCTAGAAGTGTAAGTATCTCTTCAAAACCAAGAAACTTATCTTTTTCATTATCATAGTTAAATCTTTCTATTACTAAAAATTTATTATTTTTAGATAACCTTATCTTTGGTATTGTTACTCCTAAATTTTCTACAGCTTTTAAACAAAAATATTCATTTAGTGCTAGTTGATTATACTCTTCACCCCATGTTTTTATAATATATTCTTTAGTAGTAAAATTTTCTTTATCTTTAAGTAATGCTAGCGTTTTAGGTTGTACTCCACTTATTGCATTTTTAGTTAGGTATGTGGTCACAAGTTTTGAAAAAGTATCTTTTGAATCATTTTGCAAAATATTATCCATATCAAATGATAAAAACTTATTTTTATCTAGCCAACTATCAAAGTTAAGTCTACTTTGTATATTTCCACAAAGATATGAAAAAACTAAAAAATCATCTAAATACCCATACTCTTTCGAGATATATTGTTTAAGTATCTCAAACAAATATCCCTCTGGCATATTCATATCAAAAATAGGATGAAGTTTATTCTTCCATATATATGAAGAATTTTTATATGGCATGATTAAAGATATAGGTTGATAATCTTTTATATAATTAAAAATATAATTATTTGAATCTTTTTCAAAATATAGTTCACCCACTTTTTGATTTGATATATTTACTTCTATTTTATCCATTTTTAACCTTAAATGATAATATTAGTTATCATTATAGTAAATATTAGATTAAATGTAAAGTTATATTATCATTTATAATAAAGTATGTTATGTAATTATGATGCTAAATGTTAAAGTGTCCTTTTGTTGTTTAGCTAACAACAGGAAGTTGATAGTTTGGTAAAGTATCCATTGAAAATATATCTAAATCTATTTTTTTAGGTAGTTCAAATTCTTTTAATATTTCATTTTCTTCTAAAAATCTCATTTTAATATCTCCATTTTCATTTTGATAAAAATACTTTTTCCCTAAAGCTTTTATGGGTGAATTTTGATTTACTTCAAAACCACTACAAGCAAATAGTGCTATATCTTTCACTTGACAAAAAGTTTTTAAAAATATATATCCAACTTTTATAGCCATATAACTCCCCGGACCATTTACAAAATAGATTTCAGAGATCTCTTTAATTTTTAAAATATCATCTACAATAATAGGTAAAATATCACTTGTCTTACCCTCTTTTGCTATAGTTTGTATTAATTTTCCATCTTGATAAAGTCCCACTAAGATAGGATTTGAGATAGGTATTATAAATAATTGATATTTTATGATAACACCTTTGCATATGCAACTTGAAGATTTTTTACTTCTGTTGTATCAGTTGCCTCTTCAAGATCAATTATCTCATAATTTGCAGGGTCTTTTAATAACTCTTTTGTTAAAAGATGATTTAAGTGATGACTACCTGCATGAGCATTGTATTCACCAATCATTGTATATCCTAAAAGTGACATATCACCAATAGCATCAAGAATTTTATGTCTTACAAACTCATCATCAAATCTTAACCCCTCTGGATTTAAAATTTTCTCATCATCAAGAACAATAGCATTATCCAAACTAACCCCATGTACAAGTCCTATACTTCTAAGATATTGAACTTCATGTAAAAATCCAAATGTTCTAGCACGACTTATATTCTCTTTATATTCATTGATTGAATAATCAAATTTAAACTGTTGCTCTCCAATAGCAGGATGGTCAAAATCAATTGAAAAGTCATATATAATATGATTTGATGGTTTCAGTTTTACAAATTTACCTTCAACTTTTACCTCAACCTCTTTCTTAACTTTAATAGCTTTTTTTGTAGCATCAAGTTCTTTTATACCAACCTCATCAAGCAACATACAAAATCCACTAGAACTTCCATCAAGAATTGGTATCTCATCATTATCAAGTACAATTCTTAGATTATCTATCCCATAAGCATAAATAGCTGATAAAAGATGTTCTATAGTTGATACAATAACACCATCTTTTCCTATAACTGTTGCCATTTTTGTATCAACAACATATTCAGTTGTTAAAGGAATAGTAACAGCTTCATCAACTCTATAAAAAATTATCCCCATATTTGCTTCAAGTGGTTCTAATGTCATTTTAATAGGAACTCCTTTATGAAGCCCTACTCCAACTATCTCTACACTTTTCTTTATGGTTCTTTGTTTCACTATTTATCCAATATTATCGTTTTTTTAGCATTATCTAAAATCTTTGTTATTCTTGATTTTATCCAATTTTTATCCATCCACTCCAATGGATTTACCTCAATACCTTGAACTAATATTCCAAAGTGTAGATGATCACCCATAACAGCACCTGTTGAACCTGTATTTGCTATTTTCTTTTTAGCTTTTACCTCATCTCCAAGCTCAACATTTGAACTACTAACATGTGCATAAAGTGAAGCTAAACCCATCTTATGATCTATAATAATAGTATTTCCATAAATTCCTAGATATTCATTATATATCACTTTTCCAGAATTTGATGTTTTAATCGTTGCTTTTTTTACACTTGCCCAATCCATACCTAAGTGCCAAGCTTCATCAATCTTCTCACCATGAAATAGATATGATCTTTTCTCTGCAAATCCAGCTGCAGTTCTTGAACCTCTAAGTCTTTTAAATGGAATAATTTTAAAATCATCTATTTTTGACCTATCCATATGTTTTAAACTAAGTTCTCTTAAAAAATTTACATTCTTTTCTCTTAAAACTCTATTTTGCTCTATAAATCTTTTAGGTAACTCTATAGGTATATCCACACCACTTTGTTCTAAAACACTACTACTTACACTCTCTATAAAGTTTTCACTAATTTCAATAATATCATTTTTTGTTTTTAACCCTTGAATATATAAAGGAATTTTTGTGATAGTTTTATTTCCAGCTTTATCAATAGCAATTAAATTAAACTTTTTAAACTCCTCTACATGAACATCCCATGCCAATAAAGCTACAAAATAATTCTCTTTATAAAACTCTCTCAATTCAAATTTAATCTTCTCATTAAACATAATATACGCTTTTTTTAGATTTTCATCTTGAACTTTTACAACTACAACAGCACTACCACCTCTTTTAATATATCTTGAGTTATTTATAACATTTGCTATTGGTTTTTTATTGTCAATTTTCATATCAAAAGTTTGAGATATTGAATTTCCATTTAAAAAGTTCCATTTACTATTATCTGTTATATCAATTTTTATTTTTACAGATACACCTTTATAAAACATATCCAATTTAGGAGGAGTTATATCCAAGTCAAGATTTTTATCTGAACCTATAAGTATTTTTTCATCTAATACAATCTCTTTAGCACCATCAATAAATGTGATTTTATAATATTTTATCCCACTTGCATCTGATAAATTTATATTTAATTTATCTTTTAAATTCCAATACCCATTTGTTTGAAAATCAATAGATGGACTTTTTTGTTCAAATTGTGGAGATAGATATAAAAATCCTCCACCACCAATAACAACTATCATTAAAACCATCATAATAAACTTCATTAAACTATTTTTTTTTCTCAATTTCTACCCTTACTAATATATTCCAATATCATATTTTTTGCTTCAATTACATCTATTGTATCACAACTACATCCAGCTGCCATTGTATGACCGCCACCATTAAAAGCTTTTGCTATCTCTGATACATCATCTTTTTTACTTCTTAAAGATACTCTTGTCATACCATTTGAAACTCTTAAAAAAATCGCTATATTTACAACAGCAATATTAAGAATCATATTTACAGCATCTTCACATTCACGATAATCAGCTCCACTCTCTTCTAACCATCTATTTAGTACATAAATTGTAGCAACTTCACCTTCAAAATGTAACTCTAAACTATCTAAAATTCTAGGAAGTAATCTATACTTTGCTAAAGATTCTCTTCTTCTTAATTTATTTGCTATCTCACTTGGCTCAACTCCACACTCAACTAACTCATTTACTATTTTAAAAGTATTTGCATCTGTCCGTGGTGTTGAAAACTGGATACTATCATCATAAATTCCAGTATATAAACACTCAGCAGTTTGTTTTGAGATTTTTAAACTATTTTGTTTAAAAAACATATATAAAACTTCTGCTGCACTAGCTTTTTTATCATCAACAATATTTACTGTACCAAAATTATCATTTGAGCTATGATGATCTATATTTATTATATCTACATCTTTAGCTAAATCTACAGCTGGTCGATCAATATCTCCACAATCAACATATATAATCAAATCATAAAACTTAGGAAGTTGATCAGTTATCTTATCAAACTTAGATAAAAAATCTAAATTTCGAGGCAATGACGACATCTTATTAAAAACTTTATGCTTTATCCTATTCTCATAAAAATAGTTAGATAAAGCCAACGCACAAGAGATAGTATCCGCATCAGGATTGATATGAGTAACTATTAAAATATAGTGCGATTTGTTTATCAAATCTAAAGCTTGTGAATAATTTGTATCTTTTTTCATATTAAGTTGATTATAGCTAAAAAATAGTAAAAAGTTTTTAGTTAGTGAAAAAATGATTTATTTTCTTTATAACAAAATAGAATTGACACTATCTTACAAGAGTTTGTATATGCAAAGGACTGTAAGATAGTGTTGATTATATAAAGTTAGAAATAAAAGAAATCATTTTTTTAGTCGAATTTCATTGAGAAATCTAACCACACCGCTTGATGGATTATACTTCCCGAACTAATAGCATTTACTCCACTGTCTAAATAACTCTCAATAGTCTCCTCTGTAATATTCCCACTAGCTTCAAGTAAAATATGAGGACACTCTTTATCTCTAAAGTCTGCCACTACTCTTATTTGTTCTGGTGTCATATTATCACACATAATAATATCAGCCCCAGCATCAATAGCCTCTTTTACTTGATCAAATGTTTCACATTCTATCTCTATTTTTGTAACCCAAGATATTCTTTTTCTTGCTGTTTTTACAAATTCTTTAAGGTTATCTATTGTTTTAAGATGTGTATCTTTTAACATCAAACAATCATCAAGTCCAAGTCTATGATTGATTGCACCTCCAACTCTACTTGCATATTTCTCAAAATCTCTTAATCCAGGTCTTGTTTTTCTTGTATCAAGAAGTACCACCTCACTATTTTCAAGTAATTTTGCATATTTATTAGCATTGGTTGCTATTCCTGAAGCATGTTGAAGTAAATTTAAAAATGTTCTTTCACTACTTAAAAGAACAGAAGCTTTCCCTTCAAGCTCTGCTATAACATCACCTTTTGATACTTTTTCACCATCTTTAATTAAAAATTTACAATCAAACTTTTCAGCACGAGCTAGTACTTTTGCATATTTTACACCAGCTATTACACCATCATCTTTTGCAACCACTCTTGCCAAAAATCTACCTTTAGGAGCTATATCAAAAAATAGATCCCCTCTACCGTTATCTTCAACAATTGCATTTTTTACAAATTTTCTTATATTTATTCCCATTATTTATCCCCTAAACTTCAAACATTCTATTTAATGCCATATAAGCATATTTTACCACATCTTCATCTACTATTATTTCATTTTCATAAGTTTCATTTTCTATTGATTTAAGCGTATTATATAAATCTTCTAGTGTTGTTTCATTCATAGTTGGACACTCTGGTTTAGTTGAGCTTAATACATATGTATTTTTATCTCTTAATCTATTGACCATATTGTACTCAGTTCCAACCACAACTTTTTGCGTTGGTGATATCTCTTCAGTTATAAATTTAATAAGCTGAGAAGTTGAACCAACAAAATCAGCTTTATTTACAACTTTAACATCACATTCTGGATGAACAGCAACTATAATATCTGGATATTTTTCTTTATAAAACTCTACATCTTCAACTGTAAAAAGTTGATGAACAGAACAAAAACCGTTATAACAAATAATATCAGAATTTTTTACATCTTCAATACTATCTACTCCAATAACAGCAGATTTAAGTCCAATTTGATTTGCAAAATTTTGACCTAAACAACGATCAGGAACAAAAAATATTTTTTTACCACTTGTAAGACCTTTTTCAATAATCTTAAAAGCATTTGAACTTGTACAAACATAACCACCCATTTTACCAACAGCCGCTTTAACGGCTGCACTTGAGTTTATATATGTGATTGGTAAAATATCATCAGAAGATATACCTGCATCATTTAAAATTTTTAAATTTTCATTAAAATATTCAACATCAATCATCTTTGCCATAGCACAACATGCAACCTTAGGCATCAATACTCTTTTTTCAGGAGCAAGAACTTTTACACTCTCTCCCATAAAACCAACACCACAAAATATAATATTTTTAGTCGGAGCTATCATTGCTTTTTTTGCCAATTCTAAACTATCCCCTACAATATCACCCATCTCAAAAACCTCATCTTTTTGATAAAAATGAGCAACTATTGTTACATCTAATTTTTCTTTTAACTTAATTATCTCTTCTTTGAAATTCATTTACTTGAACCCTCTATTTTTTTATAAATATAAATATAACTAAATTTTGGTTATAATCTCTTAAATTATACAAGGATACATTAATAATGGACTTTTTTCTTAATACAAATATACAATTTTATATATTAGCTTACCTAGTTGGATCTATCCCTTTTGGTCTAATTCTCGCTAAAAGATTTGCTGGTGTTGATGTTCAAGCATCTGGAAGTAAAAGTATAGGTGCAACAAATGTACTTAGAGTTGTAAAACAAACAAATCCTGCACTTGCAAAAAAACTTGGAATTGCTACAGTTTTACTTGATGCTGTAAAAGGTGCTATTGTTATTCTTATAGCTATGGCTTTTGGTGTAGAAATTGAAACATTATGGGCTATTGCTATTTTATCAGTTTTAGGTCATTGCTACTCTGCGTACTTAGGACTTGAAGGTGGAAAAGGTGTGGCTACTGGACTTGGTGTATTTTTAGTTCTTATTCCAATACCTACTATTATTGGTGCTATTGTTTGGGGATTTTGTGCAAAAGTTCTTAAAATATCATCTATCTCATCCCTACTAGGACTTGTAGCAGTTGTAATTGCTACAATTTTTCTAAATAATGGTGTAGGTGTAGATTCTAACGCTCCTGTTTATATTATCACTTTTATAATTTTCTACAAACATATTCCAAATATAGTTAGATTATTTCAAGGTGATGAGGGAAAAGTTGCTTAAAATAAATATTGATGATTTGACTTTTAATTGTATCATCGGGATACTTGGTTTTGAAAGAGAAAAAGAGCAAAGAGTTATACTTAATATCTCTTTTGAATATTTTTTTCAAAAGGATGGATCAAATTTTATAGATTATAGTAAAGTTGCTAATTTCTGTGAACAGAGTATGATCAAAGAGAAATTTAAACTTATTGAAGATGCTATTTTATTTTTAAGAAAAGGTCTAAAATCAACTTATGATATAAAAAACTTAAAAGTTAAAATATCAAAACCAGATATTATGCCAAACTGTATTGTGAGTGTCCAAGAATAATAAATAAAAAGGATTGTTTTGAAAAATATTCTGATTCATATTATTACCATTATAACTTTATACACATATTCATTTTCTAATGATTTAAATACAACTCTAGAAAATGATTCAAACTTAACAAAAGAGGAAAAACTTCTATATCTTAATATTGCAACATCAACTGGACTTGTAGCTTATGGGCTTACATTTTGGGGATATGATTTCATCCATACTACTCCACATGCACAATCTGAAGGTTGGTTTGAAAAAGATTCCAAACACGGTGGTGCTGATAAGTTTGGTCATGCTTATACTGGTTATTTATCTTCACATCTATTTTCTTATGCTTATCAAAGTTGGGGTTATAATAGTAGTGATGCTGCAATAAATGGTGCTGTTTCATCTTTTGTTCTTACTTCAATTATGGAAATTGGTGATTCCTTTAGTCCTTATGGATTGTCTTATGAAGATATAATATCTAATACTATAGGAGCAGTTTTTGGATATTATAGCTTTAATTATCCATACATAAAAAATAAAATTGATTATAGAGTTGAATATAAAATACATAAAAATACACTTAATGATGACTTCTCAACAGATTATGAAAATATAAAATATCTATTTGTTTTGAAAGGTTCTGGTTTTAAAGAGTTGAAAAATACAAATCTAAAATATTTAGAACTTTATATTGGTTACAATATAAATGGTTTTGATAGAGAACCTTATGTTCATGAAAGAGACGTTTTTATTGGAGTTGGTTTAAATTTATCTAAAATATTAAATACAAAAATATTTAACTATTATCAAATACCTAATATCTATTCTTCAAAATCAGATAAGTTTTAATATTGTATATTTTCTAAAAATATTTTATTGTCTTCATTTTTTAGTTTAGAATAAAAATTACTACAAGCAAATGATGGTATATTAGAATAGTTTTTATAGCTCTTCCCTTGATGATAATGACCTTCTATTATAAATGTAATATCATCATATCTCTTATAACTATCTATTCTATTTTGAGCAAAACTATCAAAATCTAATAAGTCATTGCAAATATCTTTTTTTATCAATTTATTTTCCAACCATTTAGATATAAAATTATTTATATCTAAAAAATTTAAACATTTTAAGATATATCTATTTCTAATTATTGTGCAAAAGATATTATACAAAGTTGGTGTAAATATATCTCCATGAGATATTGATAAATATCTCTCTTTAGATTGAACAATAAAAGGTTGCTTTTCCCTTTTTATCACTTTTATATTTGGAAATATTGTAGCTAAATTAAAATCGTGATTTCCCTCAAGATAAATTATCTCTATTATATTTGATAAAGTATCTATTTTTTTAATAATATTATTATTTACAGTTTTAAAATAGTCAATCTCTTCACTTAAAAAATCAAATATATCTCCCATAAGAAATAATTGAGTTGTTTTTATTTTATTATTTAAAATATCATCCAAAAACTTTTCAAATGATATTCTATTTTTATTGTAATGGGAATCTGCTATAAAAATAGCTCCATCTTGAAGATTAAGGAGCATAAGCTAGTTTATTTATCCCTACATTTTCATCTAATCCAGACATTAAATTTGCATTTACTACAGCTTGTGAAGATGCACCTCTTAGAAGATTATCTATTGAGCTATTGATAAATATATCATTGCCATCTTGTTCTACAAAAATATCACAATAATTTGTCCCAGATGTATTTTTTATATTTACAGGCTTATCAACAACTCGTATAAATTCCTCATCTTTATAAAACTCTCTTAATACCTCTTTAGCATTAATAGTTTGATTTAATGTTGCAAAAATACTTACAAGCATACCACGAGTTACAGGGATAAGACTTGGCACAAAATTTACTTTTAAATTTTTACCCTCTATAAGTTCTACTTTTTCAACTATCTCAGGAGTATGTCTATGTTTTAACGGGTTATAGGCAAACATATTTTCACTTACTGTTACAAAACTTGTAAGTTCACTTAGTTTCTTTCCTGCTCCACTTATTCCACTTTTTGCATCTATAAATATAGACTGATTTTCATCCATATATTTTACAAATGGTATTAGTGCAAGTAATGAAGCTGTTGGATAACAACCTGGATTTGCTACAAGTTTTGCTTTTTTTATATCATCTTTATAAAATTCTGGAAGCCCATATACACTTAATGGTAAATTTTCTTTATCTTCATGTGGACAATAGTGTTTCTCATAAAGTTCAAGTTCAAGTCTATAATCTGCACTTAGATCAACAACTTTTAAATCTTTTGCCAATAATTGTTTTGCAAATCCCATAGCTGTTTTATGTGGTAGTGCTAAAAATACAAGCTCAGACACTTTAGCAATATCCAAAGCATCTGCTTTTTGCACTTCAAAATCACATACACCATTTAACATAGGATGTAATTCAGTTATATTCACACCACCTTCACTATTTGAAACATATGTAATATTAAAATTAGGATGATTTATAAGTATTTTGATAAGTTCAAGTCCAGTATAACCACTAACCCCTACAATAGCTACATCTATTTTTTTATTTTTCATAAAGAATTTCTTCTATCTCAAATTCTCGTTTTCCACCAGGAAGTCTAGCTATACACTCATCACCTACTGATTTTCCTAAAAGTTGTTTAGATAAAGGGGAATGGAAAGAGATATACCCTAAATCTGGATTGCTATCCATTGAGCTTACTATTTTATAAGTTATCTCTTCATCTGTATCCAAATCAATTAATTTTACTGTTGAACCAAAACTTATTTTATCATGTGGCAAACTTTCAGGATCAACAACAATAGCTCTAGTTATTACATCTTCTAAAGAAGCTATCTTCTTATTTATATTTGCTTGATCCTCTTTAGCTGCATGATATTCTGCATTCTCTTTTAAATCACCTAATTGTCTTGCTTCCTCTATTGCTACAAGTATTACTGGTCTTTGATTTACCTTTAAGTCATTTAATAGTGTTGTTAATTTATCATAACCTTCATTTGTCATTGGTTCTTTTTGCATAGAATCTACCCTCTTATTTTTTCATTAATTTTTATATATGGTATAATAGCGAAAAATCAATAAAGAGTTATTAATATGAAATATGAGAGATGTAAATCACTATTTGGAACAGATTTTTCAAAACTACAAAAAGCAAAAATAATTATCTTAGGTGTTGGTGGTGTTGGAGCTCATGCTTTAGATTGTTTATATAGAAGTGGAGTTACAAATATAACTATTGTAGACTTCGATACCTATGATGAAACAAATCAAAATAGACAAATCGGTAGTGAAGCAATTGGAGAGATAAAAGTAAATCATCTTAAAACTTTATATCCAAATATAGATATTATAAATCAAAGAATCGATGTTCAGTGGGTAAAAAATACAGATTTATCATCTTACGATTTTATTTTAGATGCAATTGATGATATTTATCCAAAAATTGAACTTATAAAAAAATATTATAAAAATCTTATTAGTACATCAGGTACTGCAAAAAGGATTGATCCTACTAAAATAGAATATATATCCATTTGGAAAACTTTTAATGATCCATTTATAAGAAAAATAAGAAATTATCTAAAAAAAGATAATTTTAAATCAAAATTCAAAGTTATCTTTAGTGGCGAAGTTCCACAATCTACTGAAAAAGGTTCATTTATAGGCGTTACTGGTACTTTTGGATTAACAATGTGTTCAATAACTATAAATAAGATTTTAAGCAAATAATAGATAAAATTTAATAAATAATCATCTTAAAAGGATTTATATAATGAGTGGTATTAGTAATAGTGTAGAACAACTTACGCAAGCACACCTTAGAAATGTACAGCAACTAGCAGTTTTTTACACTGGTAAAGGTAATGTATATGCTATAAATATTGCAAAAATTAAAGCATTTATAATCACAGAAGAGGTATCAATTACAGATACACCAACTGACTCAGATATCATTGCAGGAATTGCTACAATAAGAGGGGTTCCTATTACTCTTGTAAATCTTGATAAATGGATTGGTCAAGAACCATTACCAGTTAATGAATATAAGTTAATTATATTTTGTGAATTTAATAATCATCAAATTGGTTTTTTAGTAAAAGATGTTATCAATATTGTTGAAAAAACCACTGAAGAGCTTATAAATAATGAAGAACAAAATTCTAAAATCACATATACAACATATGTGGAAGTTCAAAATGAAACAAAATTATGTACAGTATTTAATGCTGAACAATTATTAGTAGATATTGGATGGACGGATGATGGTCAAGCACAACTTGATAAATATGTAGACCAATTAGTAAATAATAAAAAAATTATATTAGCAGCAGAAGATAGTAAAGTAGCTAGAGAAGTATTAATAGCATTTTTTAGAAAAGTTGATGCAAATTATGAAATATTTCACAATGGTACAGACTTAGTTGAAAGATTAAAACATATTGATCCAGCAAGTATTGGTTGTGTAATCACAGATATTGAAATGCCTGGGACTGATGGTTTTCAAGTTGCACAATATATCAAAGGTAACTCTGAGTTAGCACATATTCCTATTATTGTAAATTCAAGTATGACAACAGCTGCTGTTAAAAATAAAATGATTTCAATTGGTGTAGATGATTTTGTTGGAAAAACAGATATTCCAAATTTATACAAATCTGTTATAGAGTATGTTGGTACTAGATAATATATAAATTTTTAAATTAAAAAGAGTAGAAGATAATAACTTCTACCCTTTTTTTATTTTTATAAAAGTTTTCCTATACAGGTAAAACTCT
The DNA here is from genome assembly GCA_030635995.1 of Arcobacter sp. GTDB lineage: Bacteria > Campylobacterota > Campylobacteria > Campylobacterales > Arcobacteraceae > CAIJNA01. The sequence goes on from DAOVXU010000005.1 coordinate 15,650, forward strand.
TATATTCTCATCTACTTTATGTTTAAGTGTAGATTCTATTGCATAAAGCGTACCTGTACTTCCACTAGCACAACTTCCACAAGCACCTAAATATCTAATATAAATATCATAATATGGTGTATTTTCTTTGATATCAATTATCTCCATATCTCCACCATCCATAACTAACATAGGTCTAATATATTCATCAATTACACCATCAACAGCTTTAATTCTTTGAACTATTGTCATTTTATCAAACTGTGGTGCTTCACTTGCTACTGTATTTGCAGCTTCTATTAATTTTTCTTGATCCATCTCAGCTCTAACATCATTTAAAATATCAATCAAATAAACATCCATCTCTTCATGACCACCTGGTTCCCTACAAGATTTACAATATGTTCCAGCTTTTGTTTTATCACCAATCTCATCTAAAGTCATTAAGTCAAATTCTCTAATAGCATCTTCTATATCTTGTCGTGTTTTTCTTGCACACTCACAAACAATATCAGAATTTACTAAACTATCTCTATCAACACCCTTATATTGTGCAGCAGCTTCAAGAATAACATCATAAGCCATAACTGAACAATGCATCTTTTGAGGAGGAACAGCAGGTGTTCCATCATCATCTCTTAAAAATTGTTCAACCTCTGTATTTGTTATTTTAATAGCTTCATCAACTGTTTTTCCAACACATAATTCAGCCATCGCATCACTAGAGGCAATTGCAGTACCACAACCAAAAGATTTAAACTTTGAATCTGTAATTGTATTTGTAGATTCATCAACTATCCAAAATAATCTAACAGCATCTCCACACGACTCTGCTCCAAAATCTGCAACAACTAATTTTCCACCTTTTGCATCTGCATCAGCTTGAGTAAGCTCACCCATTGCTACAGGACTATTCATTCTATCTTGAACTTTTTTACTATATTGTTCCCATACATTACCACTAACTAAATCACTTCGTGCCATAATATTTATCCTTTTAAAATGTCCCATTTTTAAAGGGACCATATAATCTAACGACTTCTTTTAACGATAGAACAAAGTACTATCTAAAGAAGCAAAATTAGCAAATGCGGTTTTGCATCTGCAAAAAATTTCCTTGAAATCCTAAAGGGCAAACTAGTTTGCCTTACTTTCTTTGTTCCTAATGTTCTTCAATAAACGCTGAAAACGCTTCTTGTTTTGCATAAGTCATAGATATCTCTCTAATTCTTATTGTAATAGGTTCTAATTTACTTATCACATAATCTATCTCTTCGTGTGTTGTAAATCTACTAAGTGCAAACATAACAGTTGCATTTGCAATTTCAACCTTTTCACCCAATGCTTCAACAACAGCACTAGCTTCTAAATCCTCACTAGAACATGAACTTCCAGTTGAGATATAAAGACCATTTTCATTCATATCCCAAAGCATAGCTTCACCTTCAATACCTCTAAAAGATGCAACAACAATATTATTAAGTCTATTCTCTTTTGGTACATAAGATTTTGTATCTTTTATCCCTAAAATTGCAGATTCTAATCTATCTCTTAACGCACCTATATGATTATCCATATATGCAATATTCATATCACTATTAGCTATCTCAATAGCTTTTGACATAGCAAAAATACCATTATTGAAAATACTTCCTGCTCTTTTTCCACCCATAACATTTTTACTCCCATGAATAAGTGGAACATATGGTGCATTTGCTTTTATAAATAATCCACCAATACCTTTTGGTCCATGAAATTTATGAGCAGACCAAGTCATATAATCAACACCTAAATCAATCAGATCAACTTTAACTTTCCCTATTGCTTGAGCTCCATCTGTATGAAAGGGGATATTTGCACCTTGACATATTTTTGCCATATTTTTAATTGGTTGTATTGCACCTGTCTCATTACTTGCGTATAAAACTGTAACTAATGCTGTTTTATCTGTAATAGCATTTTTCAACTCCTCTACACTTACCAATCCATTCTCATCAGTTCCCAGATATGTAATTTCCATACCAAAAGTTTTACAATATGAAAGTGGTGATTTTATACTTGCATGTTCTGCAACAGTAGTTATAATATGATTTTTACCACTACCTTTTAAAAATAGATCTAAAAAAGTTTTAATAACAGCATTATTACCCTCTGTAGTTGAAGATGTAAATATTATATCATCATTATCACTAGCATTTAAACTATCATATATAACATCATATGCTTCATTTAGTGCTTTTCTTGTTTCTATCCCTTGTTTGTATATTACATTTGCATTACCAAAAATATCAGTTGTATCACAAAATACATCTTTCACTTTTGGATCAAGTATAGTTGTTGAATTATTATCTAAATATACTTCCATTGTTTATCCTTCTCTAATTTATATTTGAAGTGTATCTTAAATAAGATAAATTTAGTCTTATTTAAAATCATTAAGTAAAAAATTTGTTTTTATTAGATAAAATTATATATGAATCAAAGAATAATCTGTCAAAAATGCCAATACTACTATGTTACATGGCAGAAAAATCAACCTCATGGATGTAAAGCTTATGGTTTTAAATCAAAACAAATACCGTCTTTAGTAGTTAAGCAAAGTAGTGGTTCAAATTGCAATTTTTATAAATTGAAAACTTAATATACAACCTTTAACAAAAACTTAAATAAACTTATCATATAATGCAGACGATTAAAAGATTTCAGTAGGGACATAGTTGCATTTATGTAGTTATGGCTTAAGATTCTATCTTGGGTTACGCAAGCCGAACAAACTTTTGACAAAATATAATTTAAAGGATTTTAGAATGAAAAAAATTTTATTCTTAATGGTTGCTATTGCAACTGCTGCTTTCGCATCTGACGGTGCTGTTGCAAACGAAACATTAAAAGCGTACTCTGTACTTGCTGCTGGTGTTGGTCTTGGTCTTGCTGCTCTTGGTGGAGCTGTTGGTATGGGTAATACTGCTGCTGCAACTATTGCTGGAACTGCTAGAAACCCAGGTATGGGTGGAAAACTTATGACAACAATGTTCATTGCTTTAGCGATGATCGAAGCACAAGTTATCTATACACTTGTAATTGCTTTAATTGCATTATATGCAAATCCATTTCTTTAGGATTTAAAGCAAACATCAAAGGCTAAAGAAGTTTATCTTCTTTAGCCTTTTTTTATTCTAATAATTTTAAAATATTTCTTTTTTAATTTTAAATTAATCCAAATGTGATATAACTAAATATCAGCATTAGTATTTTAATACTATCTTTATTATTCATTGTTTGTATGTTTATGGATATTAAAATAAATTATTTTTTACTATTTTATCTCTTAGAACATATTTTATAGTAAAAAATACCGAAAAAATGAATAAGGATCTTAATGTTAAATCTGATTAAAAAAATAGTTATATTTCCATTTATAATTTTATGGGTGATATTGTCATCTATCACCATTGGAATAATAGGCATAATCTTTGATAATATTATTATTCAAAATATTGAATATTTTAGATTTTTCTTTTTTGGTATTGGGGTCTATTTAATATCACTATTTTTTATCAAACCTAAAAAATATGCATTTTGGAATACTTTTTGGCATGAAATTTCTCATATAATTTTTGCTGTATTTACATTTTCAAAGGTACATAAACTTATGATTGCACCTGATATGCCTGAAAATGGAGCAGCGGGATATGTTCAATATAGTTTTAAAAAAGGTAAGATTTTAGATTTAATTAGAGCTCATCTTGTATCACTTGCCCCTTATTTTTTTTCACCTATTACCATAATACTAGTTATAATTTATTGGATAATATTACCAAGTGAAAGTGGAAACTTTTTTACAAATTGGTTTAATAAAGAACCTACTTTAAATGGTATACTATTTTTTATAGGTATTACATATATTTATCATATCTATACATCATTTTCACAAGCTAGACCTTCTCAAAGTGATTTTAATAGTGTTGGATATATCTATGGTATGTTCTTTGTAGTATTTATGCAACTGTTTTTTTTAAGTTTAATTTTAATAGTGCTTAGTTGGAATTTTGATAGTTTTGATTTAGTTTATGAATATATTAAAGATTATTATTTGATCAACTATAATTAAGATTTGTTATAATACTTAAAATAGCTAGAGATAACGCTAACTATTTTATTTTTTAAAAAATAAATTTAAATTCCATCCACTCTTAAAACTTTACTATTTCCAACCATTAAATCAACAGTCATAAAAAATCTTTTAAATACATTTTCTTGTCTATACTCTAAATTATGTTTTAGACAAATCTCTTTTATAATAGGCTGACTTTTTTGATAGAAAAAATGTGTTCTATCAGGAAAAATATGATGTTCAACTTGATAATTTAAAAAACCGTGTAAAAAGTCAATTAAATCTGTACCAGTAGTATAATTTACACTTCCCATAATTTGTCTTAAATAATACTCACCTTGTGTTTTATGAGGTGTTGAAAATTGATAAATATCCTCAGCTGAGTGATTCGGTGTAATTACTGCAAAAGAATGAAAGTTGGCATATATCTCACCCATTACAATAATTGTAAATGCAGTTAAAACAGCTTCCATCCCTAAAGGTAAGAATAGAAAGGGTAAAACAACAAAGTTTACAATACCATATGGTAAAATATAATCTTTCCATAATTTAAAACCATTTGGCTTAAATGGACTTATCTCATATTCCATTGTTTCTGGTATTTTATTTTTTCTTTTATCTTTATTTCCAAGTATTCTTAATGTATTTGGTGCATAATATGCAAGTTTCCAAACAGCAGCAAAAACATAAACAAAGGCATGTTTAAAAAACATAGGTATCTTTGCATTATGAAGCCAAACCATATTTTTCTCAATATTATCTGGATCATCTGGTTCACCTAAATGGTAATGGTGCATAATATTATGTTCAAACATCCAAGCATCAGGTTTAATCCAATCCAACCAATCAATATATCTTCGCCAACCAGAAGCAAAACCTTTTTTTGTATATCTATAAGGAATATTTGGAACTTTATCATAAGCACCATGCAAAATTGGATGTGTAACATTTGCCCACCGTCCAACATTACCTACACCAATCAATACAGCAGCAAGTACAGAAAGTACCCAAAACCACAAACCACTAAACCCAGAAGATGCTTCAAATCCAGCTACGATAAAGATCAAGAAAAATCCACTAAAAGTAGCTCCTCTTCCCCACCTTTCAAGTTTTAGCAAATGTTCAAAATCCTCTTGAGTAGGATCACCAATTGTCTCTTTAATAGAATCAATATCTTGTTGTAATTGCTCTTGATCTATATCCGCATAGTTTGTATATGTAGTTTCCAATAACTTTTCCTTATATAAAAATTAATTTTTGATATTATATCATATTCTTTATTTAAAATGGTCAAAAAATATATTTATATTTATATTTATAGTAAGTAAATCAAATATTAATTTTATTATGATAATATTCGTTTTAAAATTAATAATTCTTCTTAAACATATTAAGTTTAAGTATCATAAAGGCAATGAATGAAAAACTTGGTTATTGTTGAGTCACCAGCAAAAGCACGGACTATATCAAAATTTTTAGGTTCGGACTATAAAGTCCTAGCTTCAATGGGACATGTAAGAGATCTTCCTAAATCTAAACTTGGATTTGACCCAGAAAATAATTTTGAACCACAATATATGATCTCAAGAGATAAAACTAAAGTTATTGCAGAATTAAAGAAAAATATTACAAAAGATACTGTTATATATCTAGCGGCTGATGAGGATAGAGAGGGAGAAGCTATTGCTTGGCATCTTATCCCTGCTTTAAAAATTCAAAAAAATACTATTAGAAGGATAGTTTTTCACGAAATTACAAAAACAGCTATTATGAAAGCTTTGGAAAATCCAAGAGAAGTTGATCAACATTTAGTTGATGCTCAACAAGCAAGAAGAATATTAGATAGAGCTGTAGGATATAAACTTTCTCCTCTTATTTGGAAGAAAGTTAGATATGGTCTTAGTGCAGGAAGAGTTCAAAGTGTTGCTGTTAGAATAATTGTAGATAAAGAGAGAGAGATTGAAGCTTTTAATCCTGTAGAATTTTGGAAATTAAGAGCTGAATTTAATACACCAATGTTAAAAGCAGATTTGGCAAAAATCAATGGAAAAACTTCAAAAGTAAATAATGAAGATGAAGCAAAAGTAATTGAACTTTCTTGTGCTGCATCAAATTATATCCTTGAAGATATTGAAGAAAAAGAAAGCAAGAGAAATCCTGCTCCCCCTTTTACAACTTCAACACTTCAACAAGAAGCAAGTAGAAAAGCTGGTTTTGGTGTAAAACAAACTATGATAGTAGCTCAACAACTATATGAAGGTGGAGTAAATATCCCAGGTCATACAGGTGGACTAATAACATATATGAGAACAGATAGTGTAAATCTATCTTCATTTGCTACATCTATGGCAAAGGATGTAATAGAATTAGAGTATGGGAAAGAGTATTCACTTGCAAAACCTAGACACTATAAAAGTAAAGCAAAAGGAGCTCAAGAAGCTCATGAAGCGATTCGTCCTGTAAATCTTGCACTAAAACCAAGTGATGTAAGACCATATCTTGACAATGGTCAGTATAGACTTTATAGTTTAATTTGGAAAAGAACTATTGCAACTCAAATGACACAAGCTATTGTGGCAAATACAACATATAGAATTCGTGCAGGAAAAAATGGAGAATATGAATTTCAATCAAAAGGTACAAGAATAGTATTTGCTGGATTTATGAAAGCATATACTGAAGGGTCTGATGATCCAGAATCTGCACTTGATAATACAGAAAAAATTCTCCCTAGTATCAAAAAAGGTACAGTGCTAAATCTTGAAGAGTTATCAGCTGAACAAAACTTTACAAAACCACCAGCAAGATATTCAGAAGCAGCTTTAGTTAAAAAAATGGAAGCAGAAGGGATAGGAAGACCTTCAACTTATGCTCCTACAATTGCCACTATTCAAGCAAGAGAATATATAATCAAAACTGAAGATAAAAAACTAAAACCTACTTTAATAGGTACAGTTGTAAATGATTTTTTAGTTGAACATTTCGAACATATTGTATCTTTAGGATTTACAGCTCATGTTGAAGAGGAATTTGACAAAATTGCAGAGGGTAAAATAGCTTGGAATGAAGTTATGAAGGAATTTTATTCCCCTTTTGTAAAAATAGTTGAAGATAAAACAGAAAATGCACCAAGAGCTAAATTTTCAGATATTAGAGAGTTAGGAGAGCATCCAGAACTAAAAAAACCAATTACAGCTAGAGTTGGTCAATATGGTCCATATGTGCAATGTGGAACAAAAGAGGATGAGGAGAAACCAAAAATTGCTTCAATTCCTGCAACACTAAGTGTAAATAGTATTACACTTGAAGAATCTTTGGTATTACTTCAATTACCAAAAGTATTAGGTCAAGATGAAAATGGAAATGATATAAAAGTAAATATAGGTAGATTTGGTCCATATTTACAAATCAAATCAGTATATTATTCTTTAAAAGAAGATGACCCTTATACAATAGAATTACCAAAAGCATTAGAGGTTATTAAAGAATTAAATGAGATAAAAGCAAAAGCACTATTAAAAGATTTTCCTGATGAAGATACTCAGTTACTTATAGGTAGATATGGTCCATATATAAAATCTAAAAAGAAAAACTATAAACTACCAAAAGAGTTAGATGAACAAGATATTAAAGCACTAAACTGGGATGAAGTTAAAGAGATAATCAAAAACCAACCAGCAAAAGGGAGACGAAAAGCTCCTGCAAAGAAAACTACGACTAAAAAAGCACCTGCTAAAAAGACTACCACTACTAGAAAAAAAACTGTATCTAAAACTACTACAACTGCAAAACGAAAAACAGCAGTAAAAAAAGCTCCAACGAAAAAAGAAGATAAATAGTATATGAAGATAGCTATTTTATCTGATAGTCATAGAAAACCTGAACTAACTTCAGATGCAATTGAGTACCTAAAATCTTTAGGGGCTCAATATTTACTTCATGCTGGGGATTTAGAGATAAAAGAGAATTTAGACCTATTGAAAAATTCTGGTTTAGTATATGTAAGTGTATTTGGAAATAATGACAACTCTTTAGTTCAATATCAAAATGACTATATTATAAAAAAAGAACCATATTATTTTAAAATTAAAAATTTAAAATTTAAAATGATGCACCTACCTTTTTATATGAATCCAGATAGTGATATAATTATCTCTGGACATACTCATATATTTGAACAAAAATATATCAACAACACTTTATATATAAATCCTGGTGAAGTTTGTGCAAGAGATAAACCTTTAACAGAATGTGTAATGCTTGAAATTAATGAAAATGAATATATAATAACTTATAATTACAAAAAACCTGATGCTGAAATTTGGGAAACAAAAGAGTTTAAATATGATAGATAAAGTTTATTTATGTGCAATATGTAATATTGAAAGTGGTACTTGTAGTGAAGATTGTAAATTTTGTACACAAAGTGT
>DAOVXU010000145.1 GCA_030635995.1 Arcobacter sp.
AAACTATTAGAACTATATCAAAATAATCCAGAATTTATACTTCCAAAAGCAAAAGCAAAAGAGATAGTGAATTTTGTAGCTGGTGGACTAAATGACCTTTCAATTTCACGAACGTCTTTTGACTGGGGTGTTAAACTTCCAGATGCAATAAATGATGATAAACATGTAATGTATGTATGGCTTGATGCACTTATGAACTATATAACTGCACTTGGATATGGAAAAGATGAAGAAAATATGGATTTCTGGCCTGCAAATACACATCTTGTGGGTAAAGATATATTAAGATTCCATGCTATATTCTGGCCAGCATTTCTGATGAGTTTAGACCTACCACTTCCAAAACATATTGCTGCTCACGGTTGGTGGACTAGAGATGGTGAAAAGATGTCAAAATCAAAAGGAAATGTTGTAGACCCTAGAGAGATTGCAGATGCTTATGGACTTGATGCTTTTAGATATTTTATGCTTAGAGAAGTTCCATTTGGTCAAGATGGAGACTTTTCTCAAAGAGCTTTAATGGATAGAATCAATAGTGATCTTGGAAATGATTTAGGAAACTTACTAAATAGAATTATGGGGATGAGTGGAAAATATTTTGATTTTAGAATTAGTAGTAAAGATGTGTCAGTTTATCATCAAAAAGAGTTAAATGAAGTTAATGCATTATTGGAAAATATTGAACTTTTTATCTTTGATATGCAAATTCATAAATATCTTGAAGAGTTATGGAAAGTACTTACAATAGCAAATAAAGCTATTGGTGATTATGAACCATGGGCTATGATGAAAAGTGGACATGAAGATAAAGCTATGGCACTAGTTGCACTTATTGTCAATATTATGGCAAAAGTATCAATTATGCTTGATAGTGTTTTACCAGCTAAGGTTAAAATCATTTCAAAAAGTTTAGGTTTTGAAGTGAATAATGCATCATACTTATCTTTAATTAAAAATAAAGAACTACTACCCGATGTAATTGTAACTAAAGTAGATGCCTTATTTCCTAGAATTGAAGAGGAATTAATAGCGACCGCTGATGTTAATAAGGTTGAAGCAGTTGTAGAAAAACCAAGACAAGAAACGAAGAAAGAGATTAAAAAAGATGAACCAGATAATCTTATCACAATAGATCAATTCTTTGGTACTCAACTTAAAATAGGAACAATTATACAAGCAGAGGAAATTGCAAAATCTAAAAAACTTTTAAAACTACAAGTTGATGTAGGAGAAGAGTCACCCAGACAAATACTTGCAGGGATTAAAGAGTTTTATAATGCTGAAGAACTTGTAGGAACTCAAGCTTGTGTTGTTGCAAATCTTAAACCAGCAAAACTTATGGGTATGCTAAGTGAGGGGATGCTTTTAGCTGCTAAAGATGAGAATGGTTTGTCTTTATTAAGACCAGAAACTGCAAAAATATCTGGTACAAAAGTTAGCTAAAATAAATAGATGAAAATATCTTCAATAGTTGATATAACAGATGGTAAATTACAAAATAATCCTGCCATCTCTTTTATCACACAATCACACACAAATATCTCAAAAGTAAATGATGGCGATCTTTTTATATCATCATCACTAAAACAAATCAAACAAGCCTTAGAGCAAGGTGCATTTGCTATTATTTATGACTTTGAAATAGATTACAAATCTCTTGATAATGAGATAGCTTGGATAAAAGTCAAAAATATAGAAAATAGCTTAACAAAACTACTAAGATACAATTTAAGTAATAAAAAACTTGATTGTTATTCTTTGGATTTAGTAAGTTATGAGATATTATTTTCATTACAATCAACAAAAAAAGATATTATATTTCTAACTAGTGATAATTTTAAAAATTTTGAACTTCTAAAAGATTTAAAAGAAATAGATACAATTGTATCAACAGATAAAGTATTTATAAAAAAGATCTATCCTTTATCAAAAGAATTAAATATTGAAAAATATAGTATAAAAAATTTAATTATCCATTCACTATTTGAAACATCATTTTCATATAAAGACAAATATTTTCATAAATTAAAATTACCACAAATATATATAAATAACTTTATTTCAATAATAAACTTTTTAAATAAAACTGAATATGATATATCCAAATTAAACAATTTTAAACATATGCAACCAATCTTTATAAATAAAAATAATGAAATAGTTGATTATGGTAAATCAAATAGATTTATACTTTCAAATACAAATAATATATTAATTAAACAAGAACTTGAATTTATATCTAACCACTATAAATATGGAAAGATAAAAGTTATAGAAGGTTTATGTTTTGATGAGATACTTTTAGATGATATAAAACCAAATGATTATAATGCACTATATATTAAAAACCGTACAAATATAGAGATAATAGATATTTTAAAACAAAATATGGATGACAATATAAAACTTTTCTAATGCAAGGTTATATATTAAATATCAATAAAGTAAGAGATGAGGACTTAATTGTCACTATCTTAGCACAAGATGCTATATATACTACATATAGATTTTATGGAGCTAGACACTCAAATATAAATATTGGATATAAGATAGATTTTGAACTAGAAACAAATTTAAAAAGCAATATCCCTAGACTAAAAGATGTATTACATTTAGGATTTCCTTGGCTTTTAAATCATGAAAAAATGTACCATTGGCAAAGATTTATTAAATTATTTTATCCACATCTTAAAGAGGTAGAGGTGTTAGATAAATTTTATCTTAAATTACTGAATGATATTGTAAAAAAAATAGAAAAACAAAATGTAAAAAGGGCAATTTTAGAAAATTATATCAAAATTTGTGAATATGAAGGGAGATTACATACCCATTACGAATGTTTACTATGTGATATGCCAATAGAAGATGAAATATCAGTTGTAAGAAGTTTTATTACAACACATCCTAAATGCAGTTATTCAAGAAGTTATAAAATAGAAAAAATAAATGAATTTTTTGAACATAAATCTTTAATAAATTTTACAAATTCTGAAGTTGAAACTTTATGGAGTGTATTATTAGAAGGATTATGATAGATTAATCTATCACTATCTCCTCTTTTATCTCTAAGCCAAATCCATTTATACCAACAAATGAATGTTTACTACCACCACTTGTAAGTAACTTGATCTCTTTAACACCAAGTTTATTTAAAATTTGAGCACCAATACCAAAATCTTTCATATTTTCATTCTTTTCATTTTTACTATCTAAAAACACAAGTAATCCACCTTTAGATTCAAGAAAATTAATCGTTTTTAACATAGATTGTAATCTATCATTATTTAATAATAATTCAATATCAGGAGAAACCGTATGAAATCTTACAGGTAAAACAGTATCAATCTCACCAAACTGCATAACAGTATGCTTATTTCCTAAATGATCTTCAAAAACTCTTTTTACAACTTCACATTGATATGAAGAATCAAAATCTTTAGAGATTTCAGTTACTAATGATTCATAAGCTAATCTATACTCAACTAAATCAGAGATATAAACTTGTACCATATCATGTTTTTTAGCAAATATGTCCAGATCATCTCTTCGAGCCATTGTCCCATCCTCTTTCATAATTTCACAAATAACAGATTCACCTGCTAATCCTGCAAGTTTACAAAGATCAATTGAACCTTCAGTATGACCTGTTCTTACAAGTACACCACCATCTTTAGCAATAAGAGGAAAGATATGACCAGGTTTTACTAATTCTACCTCTTTACTTACTGGATTTGCAAGTATTCTAATTGTATCATCTCTCTCCCCTGCACTTATACCAGTACTAGCCTTTGCACAATCAACTGAAACAGTAAATGCTGTCTCATATGATGAAGTATTACTAGCAACCATAGGATTAAGTTCAAGTCTATTTGCAGTCTCTTTAGTAACAGCCACACAAATAAGACCTTTTGCATGTGTTGCCATAAAATTTACATGCTGATCAGTACTAAGTGCAGCTGAGTAAACTAAATCACCCTCATTCTCTCTATCCTCATCATCAAGCATAATTACCATCTTACCCTGTTTAATCTCTTCAATTGCGTCTTTTACTCTTTGTATTGCTGACATATTAATTCACTTTTTATTATATTTTGATGATTATACCCAATATTACTAAAATAGTTAATAATCTAAATCTCTTACTAATTTTTAAAAGAAAAAAGAAAGATTTTTAATAGATAAAAAGAAATTTACAAATTCTTTTGAAAAACACTTGACAAATAATTTAATTTGCACTATAATTCCACCAGATAAACGATTGGGGTATCGCCAAGCGGTAAGGCACTAGCTTTTGGTGCTAGCATTCCTAGGTTCGAATCCTAGTACCCCATCCACAATATCTTATTCTGTCGCGGAATAGAGCAGCACGGTAGCTCGACGGGCTCATAACCCGTAGGTCGTAGGTTCAAATCCTGCCCCCGCTACCACAGATTTATTGGAGCCCCTTTTAAGGGGCTTTTTATTAGCTTGTTAGCCGGTAAGTTTGTAACCGCAAACTTATTCGGCATTAACAACCTTAGCAGGTGAGTAGTAGTGGGCGACCTGGTTTACCCAT
>DAOVXU010000200.1 GCA_030635995.1 Arcobacter sp.
ATATATATTCTGTTGGTATGTCATCTAGATAGTAGTTATGCAATTTTCAGTACAGAAGATGGTGCAACAAAAAGTGATCATTCTATATAACTGCTAAAAGTTTAAAAGTTACTATCACCTATTTATTTTTAAATAAATAAAAAAAGGCTTACTATAAAAATAGTAAGCCTTTTTTATTTATAAATCATCTCAAATTAATTTGAGATGATTTTAAGATTCTATAAATTTTCATTTGCCTCAATAGTACATTTTGTACCTGTACAGTTTACATTTGCATCAAAATATAAAACATTTTCAGAGATATCATCATCTAAACTACCTTTAGCATCTGTTGATTGCATACCAGTATTACAATAAAATACTATTAGTTTTCCAGCTGGAAATTTAGTATGATCAATTTTTTCTGCATCAGCATTCCAAGGAATATTAATAGCACCCGCTATGTGACCATCTTTATACTGAGAAGGTTTTCTAATATCTACTAATTGAACATTAGCAGGAGTTTTTCCATTATTTAATTGATCTGTTAACCAAAATTGATCTATCATACCATCATCAATCTCTTCACCACCCCAATAAACTTTAGCACCATTAATAGTAACTGCTGTCTCTTCGTTAGGAATGTATGGACCTTTTGGTGCACTTTTACACTCTTTAACTAAAGACATTAATGGAAGTTCTTTCTCTTTCCACTCTGGGTATCCACCTTTATATACATAAACATTTGTATATCCAAGTTTCATAATATTTATAGCTAAATGATCTGACTCATCACATTTATAACCATTACAAAAACTTACTATTTTTGCATTTTTATTTGTTGGTAAAAATTTTGCAAATTTTTTAAATTGTTTATTTGGGAAATGCATAGAACCCATAATTGTACCTTTTTGATACAATTTAAATCCTCTAGCATCTACAAATAATGCACTTTTTGCATTAAACATACCCTTCACTTTATTCAATGGAACAATATTTAAATCTCCACTTGCCATTACCGAACTTATAGCTAAACTTACTACAAGTATTACTTTTCCTAATATTTTCATATCTTTACCCCTCTTTTTTTTGTACAATAGTTTACCATTAAACATATAAAAATTAAATTATATTTAATTGCAAAATTTAAGGATAGCCTTATAATGAGAAAATTCAATACATTTGTAGATATTATTTACAGTTAGCTTTCTGACCATCAGTCAGATTCATCTTAATATAAGTATTAATATTATATTATTTTAAATCTGACCAGTAGTCAAATAAATAAAGGTTTTTATGGAAAATAAATCAAAAAAAGAGATTAAACGAAAAAGTATTGCAACATCTTGTTGTGATATATTTACAAAAAATGGATTTCACAATATATCTATAAGTCAAATTGCTTTAACAGCAGGGATAGGTAAAGGTACTATATATGAGTATTTTAAAAATAAAGAGGATATAGTTTTTGAACTTATGAGTTGTTTACAAGAAAATTATGATGAAGAGTTTCAGCATAATTTAAAAGTTGCAATTACTCCATATGATAAAATTTTAACTCTATTTTCTATATTTATAAGTAAAAATGAAAATATCAAAGTACAAAGAGCAATATATAAACAATTTTTAATAATATGTTTAACTCAACCTTCTGATGAGATAAAAGTTTACAATACAAATCTAAGAAAAAAATATATAATTATACTAGATGAGATAATAGAAAATATTAATCTATCAACAAAAATATATGATTCTGTTGTTGGATTTTTTGTAGCTTCAAATAGTTTAGTAACATATGACTTAGAAACTACTATTAAAGATTTTATCAAAAATGAATTAGATAATAAAGAGGGGTAAAAATGAGAAAAAAATTGATACTATTATCACTACCTGCAATTTTATTTTGTAGTACAATTAATTTTGAATCTGCTATAGCAAAAACATTATTAAATAATAAAAGTTTAAAAGCAAAAAAACTTTCAATTAAAAATGCCAAACTTGATTTAGAAAATGCAAAAGGGTACAACTATGGTACATTAACTTTTAATGAAAATATTGCAAAAAGTAATAATGCTTTAAATGCTTTTGGAATGAAACTAACAGCAAGGGAAGCTCAAATGAAAGATTTTGGTTTTACTGTTTTGCCACCTGCTGGAACGGATGTTGGGGAAATGGCACCTGATGCATTAAATAATCCAGAAGCTAGAACAAACTATGAAACAAAATTAACTTATGAAGTTCCATTATTTACAGGATTTAAACTATCAAATGCTAAAACTATGGCACAACTTCAAATAAAAGCAAATGAGGCAAAATATAAACACGATGAGAAGCAACTAGGTCTTGAAGTTTTAAAAGCATACAATGGAGCAGTTGCATCAAAGTATTTTATAGAAGCTACCTCAAAAGCAAAAGAGGCAACCTCATCATTTGTATATTTTGCACTAGAGATGTTTAAAGAGGGATTTGTAACATCAATCGATGTAAAACAAGCCCAAGTTTATGATATGAAAATCAATTCCCAACTACTTGAGGCACAAAATCAATACTCTTTATCTATTGCATATTTAAAGTTTCTTACAAATAATAAAGAGATAACTGATGTTTCAGATTTTGCAACTATTGATATATCTAAAGAAAATTTAAATCTACTTCAAAATAAAGGGTATAAAAATAGAGATGATTTTAAGTGGATGCAACAAAATGAAAAAACAATGAAAAGTAAAATTGCTTTTGAACAAAGTGGAAACTACCCTATGATAGGGGCTCACTTGGAGTATGGATATAATGATGACCAATTTAATAATATAAATAGTGAAAAAGATTATTATACTATGGCTATAGGTTTAGAGTATAAAATATTTGATGGATTTAAAATATCAACAGCAGTTCAAAAAGCTAAGATAGAATATGCAAAAACCAAGCACTATTTAGAGTATATGAAAGATGGGATAACACTTCAAATTGAAAAAGCATCTTTAACTCTAAAAACTAAAAAATCAGTTTTAAAGCAAAAACTAAAAGCAAAAAATCTTGCAGATGAAGTTTTAGAACAAGCATCACAAATGTACCATAATCAACTTATGAATAGGAGTGAGCTACGTATGCAACAAG
>DAOVXU010000230.1 GCA_030635995.1 Arcobacter sp.
AGTTGATAATTTCGATGATATAGTTTATATATTTGTAGATGAATCTGGAAATATGGATTTTAATACAAAAGGCTCAAAATACTTTATGTTTAATTTTCTTATCAAAAAAAGACCTTTTAATCTACATAGTCCCATATCAAATTATCGTTATACATTATTAGAAAAAAACCTAGACCCATTAAAGGGAAATGATAGGAGATTAAATATAGAGTCATTTCATGCTTGTAAAGATAATAAATATATTAAAGAAGAAATATTTAATATTATTTCTACATTTGATGAAAAAACTGTAAAAGCTTATTCTTATATACTTGAAAAACCAAAAGTAAATCCAAGTAAGAGAAATCAAAATTATAAATTTTATATTGATAATTTAACTTACGCTATAAAGAAGTTATTGGACTTATTAAAAATAGATAAAAACTTTATAATTATTACCGATAATTTACCTATAAAGAAAAATGAGAAATTTCAAGTCAAAGCTTTAAAACAAGGTGTATCTGAATATATAGACGATAATAACTTAAATTTAAGATATGATATTTTTCATCATTGTAGTGCTTCAAGTGTAAATTTACAAATAGTAGATTATATTAGTTGGGCAATTTTTAGAAAATATGAACATAATCAAGATACATTTTACAAAAGAATAGAAAAATATTTGATAAAGATTGATGATATGACAAAAGGAAAAGATACTAATCATTATAAAAAATGACCCATCAGCCTATCTTCTTGCGAAGAAGTCGCCCTTGGCTACTTATCAGTAGATGGGAACCTTTGTAAACGAATTATAACATAAAAATATTAAAATGTACGGATTAGCATTTTTTAAGAACAAAAAAAGGAGTTTAATCTATGAGTAAAAACCCATTAGATAAAAAAGAGTTAGAAAAGATAATAAAAACAACTCAAAATATAGAAGGCTATAAAGAACCTACAAAAGAACTAATTGAAGAAGTAAAAACTTTAAGAGAAAAATATAGCATCAAAGTACAAAAATGAAGTTAGTTCAATTTATAAATGATTGGTTAAGTAAATAAATGGAAGAGATATTATTATATAAGACAGCAAATGAAGATATTAAATTAGAAGTTTTAATACAAAATGAAACTATATGGTTAAATCAAAAACAGATATGTAATCTATTTGGTAGAGATAAATCTGTAATATCAAGACATATCAAAAATATATTTAAAGAAAATGAATTGGATATAAATTCAGTTGTTGCTAAAAATGCAACAACTGCAAGAGATGGTAAAAACTATATTGTAGATTACTACAATCTTGATATGATTATATCTATAGGATATAGAGTAAATAGTCAAAAGGCTACACAATTTAGGATTTGGGCTACTAAGATTTTGCAAGAGTATATTATAAAAGGTTTTGCAATGGATGATGAAAGATTGAAAAATCCAAATCAACCTTTTGGTAAAGATTTTTTTGATGAACAACTAGAACGAATAAGAGATATACGAAGTAGTGAAAGAAGATTTTATCAAAAAATTACAGATATCTATGCTCAATGTAGTGCAGATTATGATTCAAATAGTGATGAAACAAAAAACTTTTATGCAAATGTGCAAAATAAATTACACTATGCTATGGTTGGAAAAACTGCATCTGAAATTATATACGAGAGAGTAGATAGTCAAAAACAAAATATGGGATTGACCTCTTGGAAAAATGCACCTAAAGGAAAGATAAGAAAAAGTGATGTATCTATTGCTAAAAATTATCTTGAATTAGATGAACTGGATTTATACAATAGAATAGTAACTATGTATTTAGATTATGCAGAATTACAAGCTAAGACAAATAATATAATGTACCAAAAAGATTGGATAGAAAAACTAAATAAATTTTTGATGTTCAACGATAGAAAACTATTGCAAGGTAATGGAAATATAACTGCTCTATTGGCTAAAGAATTGGCATTAAGTGAATATGAAAAATATAAACATATTCAAGATAAACTGTATAAAAGTGATTTTGATAATTTGATTTTAAAGTTGGAAAATACATGAGCAAACAATCTGAAGCTATACTTGAAGAAAATCTATTAAAACAACTCCAAACATTAGAATATGCAAGAGTTGTAATAAAAGATGATACAGCATTAGAAATTAATCTAAAAACACAACTAGAAAAGCACAATAAAATAACAATATCAGATACAGAATTTAAAAGAATTTTAAACCATCTAAACAAAGGTAATGTATTTGAAAAAGCTAAAATATTAAGAGATAAGTTTGTCTTGCCCCTTGATGATGGAACTACTAAATATATAGAATTTTTAGATAGTGAACATTGGTGTAAAAATATATTTCAAGTAACTTCACAAGTTACAATTGATGGAGTATATAAAAATAGATATGATGTAACTATACTTATAAATGGTTTGCCTTTGGCTCAAATTGAACTTAAAAGAAGAGGATTAGAACTCAAAGAAGCTTTTAATCAAATCAATCGTTATCAAAGACA
>DAOVXU010000130.1 GCA_030635995.1 Arcobacter sp.
ATTTTAAAAAAAGGGTTAAAAAGTATAACAAAGCAAGAGAAAAATAGAATTGTTAATAGATGGATTAATATTGAAAATAAGAAAAAGAAAAGTTTTATAGATAAACTTCTTGAAGAAGAACAAAAATATTTAAAAACTAAAAAAATTATTAGAATGTGTAACAATCCAAACTATGCACCAATAGAATTTGCAAAAAATAATAATATGAACAATATGTCTGGAATAGCCATAGATACATTGAAAATATTAGAAGGTAAACTAAATATAAAATTTCAAAATGTACCTACTAAAAACTGGAGTGAATCTCAACAATTCTTAAAAGATAAAAAATGTGATATTTTACCAGCAGCTATTAAAACTAAAAAACGGGAAAATTATGCAAATTTTACAAAACCATATTTAAATTATAAATTAGCAATTATTACAAAAAATGATATACCAATAGTAAATTCATTGGAAGATATTATTGATAAACCTATGGCAAGAAAAAAGGGGAGTGGTTTAATATCTAAATTAAAAATAAAATATCCTAATATTCAGATACTTGAAACAGAAGGTTATCTTGAATCACTCCTTGCTGTTGAGCAAGAAAAAGTTACTTATACAATAGCAACATTGCCAGTTGCGTCATATTATATATCAAAATTTGCATTGTATGATTTACATATTGCTGGATATACAGATATGACATATAACCTTTCTATTGCTGTAAGAGATGATGATAAAATGTTATTAAATATTTTAGATAAAGCATTATTGGATATTGATCCACATAAGATGACAGAGATAGAAAAAAGTTGGACAAATATTAAATTGAATAATAATATTGATTATTCTTTAGTATATAAACTAACTTTTGCTATATTTATAATTGGATTATTTTTTATATATAGAGAGTATATGTTGAAAAAATCTAATTTAAATTTAAAACATATGGTAAATGAACAAACAGCAGAATTACAAAATATAAATTAAATACTTGCTCAAAAAAGTTATGATCTTAACGAAGTAAATGAGAACCTTGCACAAAAAGTTGTTTTTGAGATAGAAAAAGCTAAAAAAATGGAACATAAATATTTTGAGAGGGAAAAGATGGCTGCAATGGGTGAGATGATAGGAAATATTGCTCATCAGTGGAGACAACCTTTAAGTATGATTTCTACATCTTCAACTGGTATATTGATGCAACATGAATATGGTATTTTAACAGATGAAAAGCTTATAAAAAGTATGGAAGATATAAATAGTTCAGCACAATTTTTATCTAAGACAATTGATGATTTTAGGGATATAGTAAAAGGTGATGCAGATGTTGAAAGGTTTAATTTAACTGAAAATTTAGAAAAATGTTTAAATATAGAATTACCAATGTTAAAAGTAAATAATATAGAATTAATTAAAAATCTTGATGATGCTATAGAGGTTGAATCATATCCCAATGCTTTAATACAATCTATGATAAATATTATTAATAATGCAAAAGATATATTAAAAGAGAAGAATTTAGAATATAGTTATATATTTATTGATACTTTTATAGAAGATAAGAATGCAGTAATAATGATTAAAGATAATGCAGGTGGAATACCTCTTGATGTTCTTCCTCGTATTTTTGAAGCATATTTTACAACAAAACATAAAACTCAAGGGACAGGATTGGGGCTGAATATGACATATAATATGGTTTCAGTAGAGATGAATGGTAAAATTGAAGTTAAGAATATAAATTATAAATATAATGATATCTTTTATGATGGGGCTTTGTTTATTATTAGAATCCCTTTAGACTATGTAGGGTTAGAAAATGAAGAGTTTGTCCCTTCTAATGATATTATTGAAAATAATGATACATTAGAGTTGTATTAGATGGTAGAATTAAATTTAAAGATTGAAGAACTTATCTCAAATGGTGCTGAAGATTTTGAGATAGCTAAAGTACTTAGAGCTTCAATTAAAGAGTATTTATCGTCATTAAATGAACTTTTTAATGATACTCAAGGGAAAGATTTTTTTGTAAAACATACAAAAAAAATAGATGGTTTTATAAAAGTACTTTACAAATATCTTTTACGAAAACATTTTGGTGATTTTCTCCCTATGAGTAATTCTATCCCTATTGTACTTATTGCACTTGGTTCTTATGGTAGGGAACAGCTTTGTGTTTATAGTGATATTGATATAATGGTTTTATATAAGGATATAAAAGGTTTTAATACAAAGCCTATTATTGAAGAACTTATGATAATAGCTTGGGATAGTGGTCTAAAACTTGGCTCAAGAGTACATGAACTCTCTGAGATTGAAGAAGCTGTAAAAACAGATATAACTATCAAAACATCTATTTTAGAATCAAGATATATTTATGGTTCAAAAATACTTTGGTATGGATTTCAAAATAAATTATTAAATATTCGTAGCTTTAATAAAAAAGAATTTATTTTAGAAAAACTAGATGAACACAAAAAAAGACTTTTAAAGTATCCACTGACTATGCAACCAAATATAAAAGATGGTTATGGTGGTATGAGAGAATCAAATATGTTATTTTGGATGGTTAATGTAATATATGGGGTAAATAATACAAAAGATTTAGTTGGAATACATTTTACAGAGCTTCAATATAAAGAATATAGAAGTTCATTAGAGTATCTTTTTAGAATAAGAAATGCACTACATTTAATTGCAAAGAAAAAACTTGATAGTGTAAACTTTGATGTCTTACCAGAGTTAAGTGTTAGATTAGGATTTATTGATACACCTAGATTGGTTAAAGAGAGACAGTGTATGTCTAAGCTTTTAGAATCATTGCACACAATACATAATTTTAGTTCTATAATGATAAAAAAAGTTATTAGACCATTTTTATATGAAAGTGGGAATATTAAGATTTTAAGAGAGAATAGAGTTAAAAAGAATCTATATATCTGTGATAATAAAGTCTATACTTCTTATAATAGAAAAGCAGATAAATTAGCTGTTGTATTAAAAGAATTATTGGAATTACCAGTAGCAGTAAGTAGATTTGATAATTCATATGTTAAGTATGCTTATAGTACAATTATACCTTCAACATTATCTTTAAAGTTAAACCAACAAATTAAATTATTAGTAGAAAAAGAAAATTTATTTCCAATAATAAAACTACTTTATAATGCAAAATTATTTCAAGTTATCTTACCAATTACAAAAAAGATAGTAAATCAACCACAATTTGATGGTTATCATATACATCCTGTAGATATTCATAGTATAAAAACATTAAAGCATATACACAATATCAAAGATGAATTTATATTATATACATATAAGAAGTTATCAAAAGAGTATAAGTCACTTTTAAATTTAATTTCATTATTTCATGATGTGGGTAAGGGTCGAGGTAAAGACCACCATATTGTTGGACAAGAATTATTTAAGAAGTTTGCTAAATCTATATTTATAAAAGATGAAATTATAGCTATTGGGGCTAGGTTGATTAGATACCATAACCTAATGAATAAAGTTGCTACAAGTGAAGATATATATTCGCAAAAAGTTATTTTACATTTTACAGGATTATTACAAACAAAAGAGACTTTAGACCTACTTATATGTTTAACATATGCAGATATAAATTCTGTAGGAAAAAATATATATAATAGTTCAACTTCTAGTTTATTAAAAGAGTTATATTTACAAAGTGTTGGAACTTTTGATAATAAAGAGATGATAAAAGATAGTACAAGAAGGGTTCAAAAAGAGAATACTATAAGAAAAAATAAACAATTTTTAGGGCTATCACGATCGATGCAAAAAAAGATATTAAAAATAGATTCAAATCAACTATTTTTGATGTATAAAGCAAATGATATTATTAGTTTAGCACTTAAAGCAAAAGATGTTACAACTATTGAGTATGAGATAGAAAATAGTAGGGTATTAACTATAAAAATTTTAAGAGTATCCCCTTTAAATCTTGGATATCTACTTGGTAAACTTAGTTTTCTTGATATTAGTAGTATGAATATATTTAAACTTTATGATGATAAAAAATATTTTGAGATAAAATTTAGTGAAGCAGTTGATGAAACGGATATACCTTTTGTAGCAGAGATTATAAATAATTCTTTTGATATGACAAAAATATTTAAATATAAAAAACCAATGATAAAATCAAATGAGATAATAATAGATTGTGAGCATAGAGATGAATTAGCTCAGATGAAAATACAAACAAAAGACCAAAAAGGGTTATTTGGATATATTGCACAAATTTTAGATGATTATAATATAGAGATACAAAGTGCAAAAATATTTACACAAAGAGGAAAAGTAAACGATCTTTTACTTGTGGAAAAGAATGGAAATTTTTGTATAAATAAAGATAAGATTTTAGAAAAATTAATTATTTAGTAGTTACAAGTGCAAGATTGTTAAAATTGTTTAGCTGTAGGAGATCTAAAATATTTATAACCCTATCGTAGGTTACTTTTTCATCTATTTTTACAACTACTGGCAGTTTATTATCTTTTATAACTTCAAGTTTTTTTTGTAACTCTAAGAAGTCAATTTTCTTCCCCATATAAGCAATATCTTTTTTAGTAACCTCTATGGTTAATTGTTTTTGTTCTATATTTATCTCTTTTGCAGTTGCACTAGGTAAAGTTAAATTAAGGGCAAATCTCTCTTGCTTAAATGATGAGGTAACTATGAAAAATATTATAAGTATAAATACTACATCAATAAGTGGAGTTAAATCAAGAGTAAGAGGTTCTCTTCTTTTAGTCATTTATAAATTTCCTAAAACTTTATCTTTTAAATTTAATTCACTATTATCTAGAATACCAATATAATAGTTATAAAAAATATAATGAGGAATAGCAACTATTAGACCTGTAACAGTTGTAATAAGTGCAATAGATATACTAGAAGAGAAAAGCATAGGATCATTTAAACCAACTTTTCCAATTACATCAAATGATGAAAATATACCAATCACAGTGCCAAGAAGACCTAGTAAAGGTGATATTGTAGCTATTATTTTTATAGTATTAAGACCAGATTCTAGTTTTTTAATACTTAAAATAACTAAACTATCTATATGTGTTAAGACTAAATTACTATTGCTATTTTTTAATTGCTCTAAAATATTATCTATTATAATTTGTTTATTTTTATTAAATAGATAAAGATTTACCATTTTAAGTAACATAATACTAAATCCTATAATATTAAGAGCAATTAAAATATAAACGATCAGCCCACCTTTTTCAATAAA
>DAOVXU010000235.1 GCA_030635995.1 Arcobacter sp.
TAATTTCTGGTGCTTTATCTCCTACATTTAGTTGATTTCCACTTAGCTTAACTTCAGTACCTTTAAATTTTGTTGTTTCCATTATCATATCTCCTTTTAAAATATTGCATATAAAAAAAATCCAAATATCAATGCACCAATAGAAACTACTAAAACTGCCATATTAATATCTGCCATATCTAATTTTTTAACCTATTATTTTTATAATACTACTAATTCTTTGATTGATGCTTTTAATTTACTAATTGTAAAACCAAATTTATCAAACAACTCTTCCGCAGGTCCACTTTGACCATACCCATTCATACCTATTACATGATCTGCAAATTTATAGTATTCCATAGCTGTTGCCATTTCAACTGCAATAATTGTAGTATCTGGATCAATTATAGAATCTATATATTCACTTGATTGCTCACAAAGTAGGTCAAAACAAGGTACAGATACAATATTACATTTTATTCCAAAATCATCTTCAAGATGACAAGCTGTCATCATACTAAGCATAACTTCACTACCCGAAGCCATAAGCGTAACTGTAGCATTTTCTCTTTTAGCTAATAGATACCCACCATTTGAAACTTCACCTATCTCTTTATGAGGTTTTAAAGTTTTAAGTTTTTGTCTTGAACATACAAATCCAGTAGGAGCATTCATAGTAAGTGCAGTTTTCCAACACTCTACATTTTCAGTTGCATCAGCAGGTCTAAATGTATAGAAGTTTGGCATAGCTCTAAATTGAGATAATTGTTCAATAGGTTGGTGTGTTGCACCATCTTCACCAACACCAATAGAATCATGCGTCCATACAAAATGTGTAGGGATATTTGATAGAGCTGCTACTCTTGCTGCTGGTTTTAAATAATCAGAAAAGATAAAGAATGTAGCATTAAATACTTTAAATAATCCATAAATATTCATAGCATTTGTAATTGCAGCCATTGAGTGTTCTTTGATACCAAAATGGATATTTCTACCTCTTGGGAAATCTCCAAGACCTAAAAGTTCTGTTTTATTTGATGGTGCTAAATCAGCACTTCCACCTATAAAAGATGGTACAGCTTTTGCAATAGCATTTAAGATTTTATGATTTGAATCTCTTGTAGCAATATCAGCTACTTCACTAAAATCGGGATATTGCACTTTTGAATAATCTGGATTTAATAAAGCATTTAATGTTTCATTTTGCTCACTTAATGGTAAATCTTTTCTAACTAATTTATCCCAAGCTTTACTAAATAATGCTCCCGATTCAGTTTTGTCAAAAGCAGCTTTAACATCAGCATCAACTACAAAAGTTTTATTAGCATCAAATCCTGCTTTTATTTTAGAAGCAGATAATTCATCAGCACCTAAAGGAGCACCATGAGTTTTATGACTACCTTCCATAGTAGCAGCACCTTTACCAATAGCAGTTTTAGCAATAATTAAAGTTGGTTTATCACTATCTCTTGAATTAGTTAAAGCATCATCAATAGCATCAAAATCATGACCATCAATAGTAACTACATCAAAGTTAATTGCTTCAAATCTTTTAGCAACATCTTCAGACCAAGCGATAGATATATCACCCTCAATAGTGATATCATTTGAATCATAAATGATAGTTAAATTTGAAAGTTTTTGATGTCCAGCAGTTGCACAAGCTTCGTATGAAATCCCCTCTTGCATATCTCCATCACCACAAAAACAATATACATGATGATCAATAATTTCAGCTGTTTCACTATTTAAACAATATTTTGCATAAGATGAAGCCATAGCAAAACCTACTGCATTTGCTACACCTTGTCCTAAAGGTCCTGTTGTAATCTCTACTCCATCTGTATGTTTATATTCAGGATGTCCAGGAGTTCTACTTCCTGTTTGTCTAAATTGTTTCAAATCATCAATAGTTACATCATATCCCCAAAGGTGAAGAAGTGAATAAACCATAGATGAAGCATGACCACCACTAAATACTAGTCTATCTCTATTTAACCAAGATTGATTTTGAGGGTCAAGTTTAAGATGTTTACTTAAAACTGTAGCAAGATCTGCCATACCCATAGGAGCACCTGGGTGTCCACTATTTGCAGCTTGAACCATATCGGCTGCTAAAAATCTAATTGTATCTGCTTGTTTTTGTAAAAGTTGTTTTGACAATTTCATTTCCTAATTGTTAATTTTTATCATTATAACTAAAAGATACTAAAGAACTTAGAAGCTATAATTTTTAAGCAGCAATTATAACTCTACCAACTCTCTATATCATTATAAACTCCTTTATATCAATATTTTCCCTCTTGCGTTTACTCAGTATAAATTCTATAAGTTTATCAAAGTTTTTAAAAATAAACATTGTTGTTAATACATTTAATGTATTAAAGAATTCTTTTCTAGTGCCAATCATAGAACGAAGTTCTATA
>DAOVXU010000165.1 GCA_030635995.1 Arcobacter sp.
CAAAACTCATTTGATCTTTTACACCATCTAAAAATTCTAGTTTACCTTCAAGTGGAGCTTTTATTCTTATTACTGGTTTAATACCTTCAGGGATAGCTGGAAGTGTCTTACCATCTTCTGGTCTCCAAGTACAATCATATCTTGGATTTTCTTTATTTGCCTCTTGTTTTGCTCTTAAAGTAGCCAATTCATCTTTGGACATATAACACTTATATGCTTTGCCATCTTCTAAAAGTTGATTGATATATTTTGTATATAAATCTTTTCTTTTTGATTGATATTCAACTTCACAATCACTATCCATTCCAACCCAATCAAAAGCTTCAATTATAGCTTTTACTGCATCTTCACTATTTCTAGCCTCATCTGTATCTTCAATTCTAAGTTTAAATTCCCCATTAGTTTTTTTAGCCCAAAGGTAAGAATATAATGCTGTTCTTAATCCACCTATGTGTAAATACCCAGTTGGGCTTGGTGCAAATCTAGTTATTGCCATTTAGTTCCTTTTTTATTCGTGTATAAATACACATTATGTTATTTATTTATTTATCTAAAAAAGTAAATTTCTTTACTTTTTATTCATACTATTCATCTTCGTTATTGTATTTAACGAAGAAATATACTCCGCCAAATGCTACTACAAATAAAAATACTACCATTATTGTATCAAGTATTGGCATCTGTTTGCTCCTTTAATTGTCCACAGGCTGCACTTATATCCAGCCCTTTTGATTCTCTTATTGTACATAAGACACCTTTTTTTATCAATTGTTCTTTAAATTTAACCATTGCATTTCTTGATGGTCTTTCATATGGTGTACCTGGATATGGATTGAAATATATTAAATTTACCTTTGCCATAATACCATCAAGAATTTTTATTAGTTGATTCGCAGATGAAATATCATCATTTTTATCTTTGATTACAAGATATTCAAACATAACTTTTTTTCTAGTATCTATTGGAAACTTTTTAACAGCATCAATAATTGACTGAATATTATAAGCTTTGTTCATAGGGATAAGTTCACTTCTTAACTCATCATCAACTGCATGTAAAGATATAGCTAACTGTACACCTAAATTCTCTTCACCTAGTTTTTCGATTTTACTACTTATTCCACTTGTAGAGATTGTTTGTCTTCTTGTTGATATAGCTAAACCATCCTCATCTGATATTATTCTAATAGCTTTTACTAAATTATCATAATTATCAAGTGGTTCTCCCATTCCCATATAAACAATATTTACACTCTTTTTTTCATCAATATTATTTAGTTTTTTAAGATAGCTTACTTGAGCTACAATTTCACCAGCACTTAAATCTCTAGTAAAACCACCCTTTGCTGTAAGACAAAAACTACATCCAACTTTACATCCAACTTGAGAAGATACACAAAAAGTATATTGAGCCCCTTGTGTTATATTCCCCTCATCATTTTTCTCTTCCTCTTTCATCAAAAGTAAAACAGCTTCAACTGTATGCCCACCTTTAAATTCAAAAAGATATTTTATACTACCATCTACACTTTTTTCAGTTTTGACAATCTTTCCAATATCTATTGGAATATCTTTTTCTAAAGTTATCTTCAACTCTTTAGGTATATTTTTCATCTCATCAAAAGATGTCGCATATTTTTTATATATCCAGTTATAAATCTGTTTTGCTCTAAAAGATGGTTTTATTTTATCTTGTAACTCTTTTAAAGTATAATCATATAATGTTTCTATTTTTTCTCCTTTATTTTTTATTGTTCCATGTGGAACATTTATTTTTTTGTTATCAATCTTTTAGATTCTATATAAAGCACTAATTTATCCATAGCCTCTTTATGGTTCTTTAAAAAGTCTTGATGTGCATTTTTATTTGTATAGTTTGTAACTATGAATACACCAGCAATAGGTATATCAAACTCTTTAGCAATAGAGCATAAAGAGAAAAATTCCATATTCTCAATACCTATTCCATATTGTTTAAACTCTTTAGATAAAATATCATTTGTAGTAATATAATTTGAACTATTTACAATAGTATCATCTCTTAAAATTTTATTATTTGTTTTTATAACATTATCTAAAGGGGTATAACAATCATCATTAAAAAATGCTAATTCTATATTTGAAGAACTTGAACTCTCAACAATATCAAATATATCATACTCTCCATAACTTCCCGCACTACCTATAAACACTATATACTCTGGTTTATCAAACAAACATAGTTGAGTAAAGTTCATAGCACTCTCTATAAGCCCTACACCTATAGGTGTCGCAAAAGGGAAAGTCTCATTTCTACCTGCGCATATAATCATTTGCACTCCAAAGTATAGTTAGGATTGATAGTTATCTCTTTTTGAACCTGTAGAGGTGTGATATTTGATAAGCTTTTACTCATCAGAGAGATACCTCTTGGTCTATTATTGTCTTTACCCTCAATTTTGATTGATTTTATTATACATTGTCTATTTAAATTTTTTGAATATAACTCTATCCAATTTATTGCTAAAAGTCTTAAATTATCTAAGTTATCATTATAAAGCTTATCACTTATTTTCCAAGATAGATTTGAGATACGAACGGTTATATTTTTTGAAGCTATTTTACCCTTTAGTTCCATAGTTTCTTTTATAAACTCATTCATCACTATAGCCGTTGAAGAGGTTATTGAATAGTTAAGTATCCCCATATAGCCTAAAAACTTCTGCTTATTATTTATATATTTATATTTAGGTGTCAAAGTATAACTACCATTTTGTTTAATAATCTCATCATTATCTTTTAGGTAATCATTAAACAGCTCTATATTATCATTTATATACCGTTCATCTTTATTTTGTACCGTTACATTGATATATGAGTTAAGTATATCTGGACTTATTTGTGTTGAAAACTTTTTACTAAAATTCAATTCATATGAAAATAGAGTTAAAGGTAAAAGTGTTGAAAGAATTAGTTTTTTAAACATTTTATATCCGAACAGGGATATTATTATCTTTTAGATAATGTTTCAAATCCATTATCTCTATCTCTTTAAAGTGAAAAATAGATGCAGCCAAAGCAGCTTCTGCCCCTCCAATTGTAAAAGCATCTTTAATATGCTCCATGGTTCCTGCACCACCAGATGCGATTACAGGTATATCTATAGCAGAACTTATCTGTTTTGTAATATTTAGTTCAAATCCACTTTTAGCTCCATCTCTATCCATAGAGGTTAAAAGTATCTCCCCTGCTCCACGATTGTAAACCTCTTTTGCCCATTGTACGGCATCTAGTCCTGTATCTTCTCTACCGCCTTTTACAAAAACATGGTAAGAGCCATCATCTACTCTTTTTACATCAATAGCTACAACAATACATTGTGTACCAAATCTTTTTGATGCCTCATCTATAAAATCTGGACGAACTACAGCACTTGAATTTATACTAACTTTATCACAACCTACATTTAGTAAATTATAAATATCATCAAGTTTTCGTATACCACCACCAACTGTAAGTGGTATAAATATCTCAGAAGCAACTTTTTTCACAACATCAACAATAGTATCTCTACCCTCATGAGAAGCACCAATATCAAGAAAAGTTAATTCATCTGCACCCTCTTCATTGTATCTTCTTGCTACTTCAACTGGATCACCAGCATCACGAAGCCCAACAAAATTTACACCTTTAACAACTCTTCCATTATCAACATCCAAGCAAGGTATAATTCTTTTTGCAAAA
Organism: Arcobacter sp.; assembly: GCA_030635995.1. GTDB lineage: Bacteria > Campylobacterota > Campylobacteria > Campylobacterales > Arcobacteraceae > CAIJNA01. The sequence continues at coordinate 3,724 of DAOVXU010000165.1, forward strand.
TAGTTCATTCTTTTATTCCATATATTTGTAATTATTATAGTAATTATAATAACTAAAATATGTTAGAAAAGTGCTTAAGTAAGATAGTACGAACAATTAGCTATAATCCAACTATGATAGTATACGGAAAACAAATAGTATTTTATATTTTAGATAAACATCCTGAGATTATTGAAGAGATCTTTTTAACAAAAGAGATTGATAAGAAACTTTTCAAAAAATTTATGGATAATGGTGCAAAGATAATTAGACCAGATATGCAAAAAGCACAAGGTCTTGCTCGTGGTGGAAATCACCAAGGCTTTTTACTTCGAATCAAAGATTA
>DAOVXU010000245.1 GCA_030635995.1 Arcobacter sp.
ATGTGCAACACCTGCTACAAGTCCACCTAAAGCTGCCATCTTTTCAGATTCTAAAAGTTTTTGTTGTGTTCTTTTTATCTCTAGTATTTTTTCTTCTAACTCTTTATTTTTTGCAAATAGTTTAAGGTATAATTTTATTTTATTTATCAACTGGTCATTTTCAATAGGTTTAGTTAAATAATCAATTGCACCTATAGCAAAGCCTTTGTTTCTAAACTCCTCTTTTTTAAAAGCAGCTGTTAGAAAAATAATTGGAATATTTGTAGTTTTTGGATTTTCTTTTATAAATTTAGCTGTTTGGAATCCATCAAGCCCTGGCATTTGAATATCAAGTATTATAAGATCAACTCTTTTTTCATAAACTATCTCAAGTGCCTCTTCTCCACCGCTTGCAAGTAATACATCTACATCTTCCATATATTCTTCAAAAAGTGATTGTAGAGAAAATCTATTAGCTTCTATATCATCAACTACAAGTATTGTTGTATTCATCTGAACTCCTTAAGTATATTAGTTATTTTTAAAATCAAATTCTTTATTTTGTCTTTTGATATATTTTTATTTTACTGTCAAATTTTTTAAAATTTATCAAATCATTATCTATCATTTCGGAATCCCCAAGAACTAAAAAACCATAATTTTCCAACGACTCATCAAACAGTTTAAATACTTTTGTTTTTAACTCTTTATCAAAATATATTAATACATTTCTACAAAATATCAATTGAAACTGATTTATTATACTATCCATTGCCAAATTATGCTCATAAAATAGAACTTTCTCTTTTATAAAATCTTTTACTATTACAAAATCATCATTGATATCAAAATAATTGCTAAAACTCTCTTCCCCTCCACTTTGGTAATAGTGTTTTGTAAAAAGATTATAACTATTTTTTGAATAGATACCATTTTTAGCTTTTTTCAAAACTATTTTATTTATATCTGTAGCATAAATGATACTTCTATCAAGTAGTCCAGCTTCATTTAAAAGTATTGCAAGAGAATATGGCTCTTCACCAGTGCTACATCCTGCACACCAAATTTTTAGTTCAGCAAAGCTGTCAAGTTTTGGCAGAAGATTCTCTTTTACTTTTTTAAAAGTTTTAGAATCTCTAAAAAGTGTTGTAACATTTATAGAAATATCTAAAAAAAGTTTTTTAAAAATAGTTTTATCTGCAAGTATAATCTTTTTAAGTTCATTAAAATCTTTTGGTTGAACCAAATTATAAAAATGATTAATTCTCCTTAGTATATGACTTTTATGATAATTTGTATAATCATAACCATAAATATTATATATATCTTTTAAAAATAGATCTATTTGCTTATTATCTAGTTCTTTACAAGTACTAATAGCTTTATAAATATACTTATTGATATCTTTTAGAGGTAAAATTGCATTGTAGTTACCACTTTGAGACGCATTGTCAATCATAGGAGTTGCCTCACACTCTTTTGGATCTTCTAATAGTATTGTAGCATTATTGTTTTTTAAATTTTCTAAAGAATCAGAACCATCTTTACCATATCCACAAACAAGCAGACATAAAAGTTCTTGATTGTACTCATTTGCCAAAGAGTTAAATAATACACTAATAGATGGTTTTGCAAAATTCTTTTTTTTACCATCTGTTAAAAAAATATATCCTCCTGCTACTATCATATGTTTACCTGGTGGTGCAGTATAGATTGTTTTTGGCATTACTCTTTGATCAGATACAGCTTCTATAACTTTATAATAGTTTGTTTGACTTTGTAAAATTTTGTACAACAAAGACTTTTTATCTTTAGTTTGATGAACAACTATAAATATAGAAATATCTGACGGAGGAAGTTCTTTGATTATATTACTAATCTTTTCTAGACTTCCTGCGCTACCCCCAATGCCTATATAATTTATTTTATTTATCTGTTTTGTATTTAAAAAACAATCTTCACAACCAATTTTAATATTAAAATCCAGTAGATAATGTTTTAAAGATATCTCATTTGTAAAAAGTTTTGTGTTCTCTTGTATCTCATAAATTCTTTTTATTACATTTAAAGGGATCACCATAATATTCATAAAGCTTATCTCATATAAAATATTTTTATTTTCAGTCTCTTCTAAAAAAACTTTTACATCCTTTATGGACATTGACTCTTCTATAAAAATCTTTATAAGTTTTTTTAGTTTTAAGACTACTATATTCATCTAGGTTTTTTTTCACTCAATATTTTTATTGTTTTTA
>DAOVXU010000184.1 GCA_030635995.1 Arcobacter sp.
ATAAAAGAGGAAAAAATTTCATATATTATAAATAGGATACAACTATAATGAACTTAACTAAAAAATCATATGCAAAAGTAAATATCTTTTTAAAAATAGCAGGGAAAAGGGATAATTATCATCTTTTAGTTTCACGATTTGTTAGGATAAAAACTCAATATGATACTATCTCTTTTCAAGAGGGTAAATTTACTAGTTTTACACTTGATGGTAATTTTGGTTGTGAGACTAAATCAAATACTATATATAAAGCATATTTAAAATTAAAAGATATATCAAAAAGTGTTGAGGAGTATTTCCTAACTCATAAAGTGGTAGTTGATAAAGTTATTCCAGAATTTGCAGGGCTTGGTGGTGGTAGTTCTAATTGTGCTACATTTATGATTATGGTAAATGAGGTTTGTAATCTTGGACTTATTAAAGATGAATTATCTGCTATAGGTGCAACTATTGGTGCCGATGTACCATTTTTTATATATGAATATGATAGTGCAAATGTTACAGGAGTAGGGGAGATAGTAGAAAAATTTGATGAAGAGGTTTTTGATATTCAAACTATAACTCCAAAAATAGAGTGTAATACTGGGGCAATCTTTAGGGCGTTTAGAGATAAGTTTTATAAAGAGATAACTAAAAAAGATGCAGATAAACTTTTAAATATGAAAAGTAAAGATATACTAAAGATGCTATCTATTGATGAGGCAAATGATTTATATCTACCTGCATCAAATGTTTATGATAAATTGAGAATTGAAAATATGAATTTAGAAAATAATTATTTTTTTAGTGGTAGTGGAAGTAGCTTTTTTAAAATAATATAGTAATGCTGGTAGTTTTTGGAGGTTTCCTTAATGCTATTTTATATGTAATATTTATGTAGCTTTATTTCATTGTAAATTTTATATTATTTTAAGTATAAATGATTAGACTGATTAGGTATAAAATACTTAGAAGGAGAATTATATGTTCAAAAAGACATTGATGAGTTTAGTTGCTGTTAGTATGCTTGCAGGTGTTGCATTTGCTGATAAGTTAGCTGATGTAAAAAGTGCTGGTGTATTAAAAGCTGGTGTAAAATATGATTTCAAACCATTTGGTTTTGTAAATGCAAAAAATAAAGTAGTAGGTTTTGATATTGATTTATTAAGATATATTGCTAAAGATTTAGGTGTAAAAGTTGAATTCCAACAAGTAACATCAAAGACAAGAATTCCTTTAGTTGCTGGTGGTCAAATTGATATTGCAGCTGCTTCTATGACACATAAAGTTATGAGAGATGATACTATTGATTTTACTATCTCTTACTTTTTTGATGGTCAATCTATGTTAGTTAGAAAAGGTGAAAAAACTAGAACAGCAAAAGGTTTTGCTGGTAAAAAAGTTGGTGCTATCCAAGGTGCTACATCTGGTGAAAATTTCAAAAAAGCTTCTCCAAAAGCAAAAATCATATATTTCCAAGAGTATCCTCAAGCAGTTATGGCTTTACGAAAAGGTAAAATTGATGCAGTTACAACTGACTTAGTATGGTGTTCAACTCAAGCAAATGATAGTAAAGGTAAGTTAAAAGTTACAGGTGGAACTATCTCTTTTGAACCATATGGTATGGGAATTGCTGAAAATGAATCTAATTTTAGAGATGCAGTAAATGTTGCAATTCAAAAATCAGTTAAAGATGGATATTATGCTAAATCATATAAAAAATGGTTTGGAACAAATCCAAAGGTTATTCCTGAAGTTTGGCCTTAATAGTTAAAGTGTAGATGAAAATCTACACTTTTTTTATGTTTGAATAGATTTTAAATTTAGGAAATAAAATGGGATATGAATTAGACTGGTCGGTTTTACTGACATACAAACAACTACTTATAGATGGTTTTGTGATGACATTAAAGTTATCTATAATTGGTATATTTTTTTCTTTTATTATTGGTTCTATTTTAGGGCTAGCAAGGGTAAGTAAGAATTTTTTTATTTCACTATTGGCAACTTATTATTTAGAATTTTTTAGAAATATCCCTTTAATAGTTCAGATGTTTTTTATATATTTCTCTTTTACTCTTACAGATAGTTTCCCTTGGCTTGAAACATTTGGAAATAGTATAGGGGTAGAAAATCACAATGAATTTTTTTCAGCACTTATTGCACTTATTACATATACAAGTACATATATAGCAGAAGCCTTAAGAGGAGGTATTCAGTCACTTCCCAAAGGTCAACTTGAAGCTTCAAAAACTTTAGGTATGAATTATGTACAATCTACATTTTTGATAATACTTCCACAAGCAATGAAAATAGTATGGGGTCCTATTACAAGTCAATTTTTAAATCTTATTAAAAATTCATCTTTAGCTATGACTATTGGTGTTGCAGAGCTTACCTTTCAGACTCAAGAGATAGATTCTCTTACTTTTAGAGGATTTGAAGCAGCGACAGCCGTTACACTTATATATCTATTCCTTACATTGATGACATCATTGATTATGAAGATTATAGATAATTATGCTTTAGTTAAAACATCTAGTAAAGGGGGAGCTGTAAGATGAGTGATATATTAAATAAATATTTTGCAAAACATAAATTTCAATATTATATTATGAACTTTATTTTAATAGCTTCTCTTTTAAAATTATTTCAAGTTACATCATATCCAGAGGCAGATTTTTCTGAAATATTTACTGCTGGAAATATAGAATTTATGCTTTTTGGTATGGAAGATGAATGGGGTGGTATAGTACTTACATTTTATCTTGCATTTGTCTCTATTATTTTATCATTTGTTTTTGGTTCTATATTAGGAATTGCTAGATGGAGTAGTGTAAAAATAGTTAAAATACCTGCAACAATATTTGTAGAACTATTTCGGGCAATTCCACATATTATGGTTATATTTTGGGTCTTTTTTGCAACTCCTGTAATATTTGCTTTACTTTTTGATGTGAAATTTGCTACATCAGCATTGACATCTGCAATTATTGCTTTTACATTATTTGAATCTGCTCATATTGCTGAGATAGTAAGAGCTGGATTGAACTCTATGCCAAAAGGTCAATACGAAGCTGCAAAAACTTTAGGGATGAATCCATTTCAAACATTTACATTGATAATTTTACCACAAGCATATAGAAGGATGATACCTTCACTTGTATCTCAATTTGTATCATTATTTAAAGATACATCGCTTGTATATGTAATAGGTGTAGTTGAGTTTTTTAGAGCATCAACAATTATAAACAATCGTATATATATGAGTTTTGAGATATTGAGTACAGTTGCGATTATATATTTTATATGTGCATTTACATTAAGTCAAATTGCAGGACATTTAGAGAAAAAAGTTGAAAAACAGATAAATACATAAGGGTTAATTATGAGTGAATATATGGTAGAGATGAAAAATATAGAGAAATATTATGGTGATTTCCACGCTTTAACTGATGTGAATTTTAATGTAAAAAAAGGTGAGATAGTTGTAGTGTGTGGACCATCTGGAAGCGGTAAATCTACACTTATTAGATGTATAAATAAACTTGAAGATATCACAAGTGGAGATATAATTGTAAATGGTGCAAGTCTTGCAGATAAAAAAACTAATATAAATAA
>DAOVXU010000154.1 GCA_030635995.1 Arcobacter sp.
TAATAAGATTTTTATAAATAGTACTACATCTTAATAATTGATCTTTAAACTCTTTTGCATATTTATTATAAAGTTCAACTCTCTCTTTTACATCATTAAGTGCTAATATATCTTCTATTGGATGTTCTGCACAATAGTCAATTAAATCCATCATAAGTTGGTAATTTGATACAGAAAATTCTCTAAATCTTCCCAGACCAGTTCTACTATCCATAAGGAAACTAAGCAAATCCCAACCTTGAGGATCTAAAATATCTTCTTTAGAAAATTGTGCCGCATCTGCTTTATTTGCTGCATCCATCATCGCTTTAAATCTTGCAGGAAATTTTTCATCTCCACCATAATATTGATACACAACTTCAGCCGCACTTGGAGCTTCTGGTATAATTATATGATTATCTTTTTTATCATTCCTTACTGTTTCACTAAAATGATGATCAAATGCGATATGAACACCATCTACATAAGGTAAATTTGTTGTTATATCATCTTCTGTTATCTCTATTTTACCATCCTGCATATCTTTCGGATGTACAAACGATATCTCATCAATGATCCCTAAATATTTTAGCAATGTACCACATACCAAACCATCCATATCACTTCGTGTCACAAGCCTATATACTTTATCTGCCATTTTTTCTCCTCAATATGTTATATTTTATCTTTTTTTAACTTATATTAAAATTTATGAATTGATTTATCTTTATTCTTAAAACTTACAACTTCCGTATAACCAATACTTTTAGCTAACAAGCTAACCTCATCATAACCAAATCCTATTTGTTCAATACTATGAGAATCTGAACCAAAAGTTATAGGTATATCAAGCTCATATGCTAATTCTAATAGTTCTTTTGAGGGGTATTGTTCTTTTATTGGTTTTCTCAAACCCGCACTATTTATCTCTAAAACCATCCCTAATTTTTTTATCTCTTTCATACTATCTTTAGCAATCAATCTTATGTCTTTTTTTGGCAAATATTTAAATACTTTTATTAAATCCAAATGCCCAACAATATTAAAATAATTTGTTTTTACCATAGCAGCAATAGCTTCAAAATAATCTTCCCAAATTTTATCAATATTTTTAGTTTCATAATATTTTATATATGCAGGATTATCAAATCCCCATAAATCATTTTTTTCTTGAATAAAATGTACAGAACCGATTAAATAATCAACATCGGCTTCTAAAATTGATTTTTCCATATACTTTGGATTTGACATAAAATCAACCTCATAGCCTATTCTTATATCTATATTATTTTTATATTTTTCTTTTAAATTTAAAATTTCTTTTTCATACTCACTTTTTTGAGATATACTCATACGATATTCAGGTTCATAATACATAGGTGCATGATCGCTAAATCCATATATATCTATACCTAACTCAATAGCTCTTTTTATATATTCTTCAGTTGTTCCTGTCGCATGATTACATCGTGAGGTATGGTTATGTAGATCAATTCTCATCTATTTTAGTAAACCTGCACCATCAATAGCTGTACTTCTTTTTAAAGCATATTCTCTTCTACCATTAATAATATCATATTTCCAAATTGGAGCAGAAGCTTTAAAATCTTCAACAAATTCATCAATAAGTTCTAATCCAACTCTTCTTTGAGGTGAACACACACCAGAGATATAACTACTTGTATGATTTAGAACATCACCTTTACTATGAGCCATAAGAATTATTGCTCCTCTTTTTTTAGCTTTTTCCTGCCAAGCTTCAAACCAAGAGTTTAAAATAGGCTCATATATATCAAAACTCAATCCATCTATCCCATCTTCATCTCTTACAACTCCAACAAAAGTAATAATAGCACCAAAATTTGAAAGTCTAAAATCATCATACCACTTATTTGTAATCTGCTCTACTGGTAACCCACCATCAAAAAGTTCTAAACTCATAATATCATCCACCACAAACAGGAGGTAATAAAGAGATTTTATCCCCATCTTTTAAAGGATGATTTTTATCTTTTACCATCGTATCATTTACCGCTATTGCACTATTTTGTAACCATGAAATTAAGCTCTCATCTTTTTTTAATATTTCACTTAATTCATTTAAGTTTTTTATATCTAAATCTAATGAATCTTTACCTATAGGTCCTAAAAATTCTACTCTTATCATATTAACCCTTGTATAATCAAATATTAGATATTATACCGAACTAAAAATTAAGGGTTGTTGTGATATTTGCAAAGATTGACTATATAAATCTATTACCATTTTATGTATTTATAAAAAAGAATATCCACTCTTCACAGATAAAAGCAATTATAAATTACAAAAAATCATACCCCTCTAAGATAAATAACCAATTTAAAAAAAGACAAATTGATGCAGGTTTTATATCCTCAATAGCTTCAAAAAAATCTAATAGTTTAGATATTGGTATTGTTGCAAAAAAAGATGTATTATCAGTATTAGCTTTAAAAGGTGACTATAAAAAAGATTTCCAATCCCAAACATCAAATGCCTTAGCAAAAGTTTTAGATATAAATGGGGAGATACTTATAGGAGATAAAGCCTTATATCATTATCATAATTCTAAAAATAAAGAGTTTATTGATTTAGCACAAGCTTGGTATGATAAATACAATCTCCCTTTTGTATTTGCACTTTTATGTGTAAATAGATATAAAAAATACTTAAATACTTTATCAAAAAAGTTTTTAGCCTCAAAGATAAAGATTCCACAATATATTTTAAACCAATATAGTAAAAAAACAAATTTATCAAATAAACAAATATTAAAATATCTTGAAAAAATATCTTATAGCATAGGATATAAAGAGAAACAATCTTTAAAATTATTTTTCAAACTTACTAAACAAAAAAGGATATAGCTTGGGTATATTAGACTCTATTATATTAGGTATCATTGAAGGCTTCACAGAATTTTTGCCAATAAGTTCAACAGGACATCTAATAGTTGCAAGCCAATTTTTAAATATAGACCAAAATAATGTTACAAAAGCATATGAGGTTATTATCCAATTTGCTGCTATTTTAGCTGTGATATTAAACTATAGTGATAAATTTCATCCCTCAAAAATAGAATTATGGAAAAAATTAACAATAGCTTTTATACCTATTGGAGCAGTTGGATTTGTTTTTGCTTCATCAATAAAAGCAATGTTTACTATTGAGATAGTTGCAGTTATGTTTATAGTTGGGGGAATTATATTTTTAATAGCTGAAAAATTTTATAAAGAAACTGACAAACATATAGATGATATTGAAAAAGTCAGTTATAAACAGGCATTATATATAGGTCTAGCACAAATTGCAGCACTTATTCCAGGAACTAGCAGAGCAGGTGCAAGTATACTTGGAGCTATGTTTGTAGGTCTAAATAGAAAAGCAAGTGCTGAATTTTCTTTCCTTTTAGCTTTTCCTGTTATGTGTGCAACAACTGGATATGATCTACTTAAACATTATAAAGATTTTACTGATGCTAACTTTCTAGTTCTTGGAATTGGTTTTGTTGTAGCATTTTTTGTAGCATATTTAACTATAAAACTATTTTTAAAATTTTTAGAAAACTTTACTTTTGTAGCTTTTGGTATATATAGAATTATATTTGGATTGGTATTACTTATATGGTTTATTTAAAAAGTGGGTATTAACCCTACTTTTTAAATGAATTTGAAACAATACTTAAAAATTCATCCTTAGTTTTTTTATCTTTTTTAAATAATCCTCTTAAGGCTGAAGTTACAGTTGAAGAACAAATTTTTTCAACCCCTCTCATCTCCATACACATATGTCGAGCATCAAGTATAACAGCAACACCTTTAGGTGATATTGCATCATTTATAGCATATGCAATTTGCTCTGTAAGTTGTTCTTGAATCTGTAATCTTCTAGCAAATACATCAACAACTCGTGGAATTTTACTAAGTCCCACCACCTTACCATCTGGTATATAAGCAACATGAGCTTTTCCAATAATTGGCAACATATGATGTTCACACATAGAATAAAATTCAATATCTTTAACCACCACCATCTCATCATTTGATGATGTAAAAAGTGCTGAATTTATTATCTCAACAGCATCTTTCTCATATCCACTACACATAAATTCCCAAGCTTTTCTTACTCTTGCTGGTGTTTTTATTAAACCTTCTCTATTTACATCTTCCCCAATATGCTCTAACATATCTCTTACTGCATTTTCCATTTTCTACCTCTATAAATTATATGCAATTGTACCAAATAACTCATAAATCTACCCTATAACACTACTAAGTTCCCACACAGGAGTCATTATAGCCAGTACCAACCACAATACTATTGATGAAATAATCAGAATCAATAATGGTTCTAAAAATATTGTAAATTTTTCTATA
>DAOVXU010000193.1 GCA_030635995.1 Arcobacter sp.
AGTACATTTCCACCCATAGAATACCCAACAGCATAAAGTGGATTAGAGGGATAGGTTTTTGTTAAATATTTTATATATTCTTTTATATCAGAGGTATCTCCACTATGATAGGCTCTAGGTAGTCTATTTGGTAAATCTGCACAACTACGAAAGTGAACAACCACGGAGCTTATATTTATTTTCTCTAAAGCTAACATAAGACCTTTTATATAGGGTGATTTATATGAACCTTCAAGTCCATGAAGAATTACAACTATTGGTGTAGAAGTGGTTACTTTTGGTTTATTGTACCAATATGGTTCTATAAAATCTCCATCATCTAATTCAAATATCTCCTTAGCCATTTTGAGTGTAGGTATTTTTCTATAAAAAGTAGAATAGATAGTTTGCAAGTGTCTATTTGAAAGACCAAATGCAGGTTTAAATTGTTTCATCTATTTATTTTTAGGGATAAAGTACATAACAGTCTCAAAAATCCCCTCCATATAGTGGCGAATATAAATTTTGTAGTTGCTATTTATCTCCAATACTTTTTGAGGTATTTTATACCAATCTTCTGCCTTATGATAGATACAAATTGCTAAAATAGGGGTGTGTCTTTTTATAGTATTTTTTGCTCCATCTATTGCATCTTGTTCTGCACCTTCAATATCTAGTTTTATAAAGTCAATTTTATTTTTTATAATATTGTCTATTGTGTCTATATTTAGTGCTTGATAGTTATGGTCACAATTATTGTTTCTATTTTCTATCTCTTTATTTATACTCTTTTTTGAACCCAGTCCACAATTTATAAATTCTATATTTTTCATTTCAGGAAAATGCTTTTTCGCAATATTTATATGCAACTCATTAGGTTCTACTAAATATATCTTTTTAAAGTCTGGAAAGTTTTTAATAATATTTGGTACAGTATCCCCTATATAGCCACCACCATCTAAAAATGTGATATTTGGAATATATGAAATTAACTCTTTGTCAAAATATTGTTCCTCAAAATTATTTGTAAAACCATCCATAAAGTTATAGTCAAAAGAGATTTTAAAGTTTATCACTTTTTGAAATACTTTTTTAGAAATATCATCTTCAAGTAGATTATAAACCTCTTCATATTTATCTCTATTAAGTTTAAAATCATCGTTAAAGTCCAATATAAAAGGTGGAGAGGCTAAATCAAATGAAGAATATTTATAAAAAGCTAAATATGAAAAGTTATCATACCCCATACTATCAAGTTTAGTTTTTACCTCAAGTGGACTACCCGAAGCTGTCCACAATATAAGGGCATCTTTGGGTATATCTTCAATTTGTAAAATATATTTTTTCTTAGATGATTGAATACGGCTAAAATCATCAATAATCCCATCAACTTCTATATGTTTTTGTACAGATTTTGTAAGTTTATTTATCCCTAATATATATTTTTTTCTTGATGAATTGATAAAAAGTTCTACAAGGTTTTTATCTTTTTCATTTATATAGTTAGAATTGATTATATTATCCATAGATTGCCTTTAGGTGAATTATAGCTAATTAGTTTTGTTTTAGGGAGATATATGTTAGAATTTATCAACTATTAAAATTAGAAGGAATTATTATAAATGAAACTAAATGAATTATATCAAGCTAAGCATGAATTGTGGTTAAAGATACTTTTTACATCTTTTGCAGTTTCCAATGAAAAGATAAAAAGTGAATTATATGAGATGGCAAATATGGAATTTCGTCATTTAAAATGGATAGGTAATGCTTTGGTTGAGCAAAATATTGAATTTGATTATGAAAAATATGCTATTGATATTGAAAAAGAGACAAATTTTGAATATTTTGAGTACCTAATAAGTGAAATTCAACTTCTTATGAAAGAGTATAATCCTGATGAAGCTTTAAGTGCTAGAATATTATCTGATGAGTTTTATTTTATTACAAGATTAGAAATTTTTTTAACAAATAAAGATAATGATGCCAAAATTACAGCTTTTAATAAAGAGAGAATTTATAAAGAAAAAGAGTTAACTAAAACTTCAACAGATGCTTTAACTATATTTTTATTTGATGAAACATATAAAGAGTATGAATTGATTCTTGTATATGCTTATATGCAGAATTTTACTGATAATATCACTCAATATAATGTTTATCAAGATCTTGTGGATGAGTCACAATATCATCTAAAATGTTTTGGAAATATGCTTGCACAGATGGGTATACTTGCAATTCCAAGAACTATTATGCAAAATGTATACAAAAGAGATGATATAAAACAATTCTTAATAGATGGTGTTGAAGAAGAAAGAATGGCTAAAGAGGAGTGTGCAAGACTTGCTGGTGCTGTAAAAGATGATGAGTTATCTAAGTTTTTTGATTTTATAAATTTCCAAGAAAATTATCATATTGAACTTATGCAAAAAGCAATAGAAAAATTATAATTAATATATTATAATAATAAAAATAAGTTAATAATATAGATTAACTATTGCTTAACATTGAAAGAGTATTATGTTTTTAGAGCTTCATACACTCTCCTTTTTCATTAGTTATCACCGTAACTAATGAAATTTTTTATCTAAAGGACAAATAATGAAAAATAACAGTGAACCAAGTTTAGAAAATATAGAAGATTATAATGGTACAGAAACACTAGAAAAAAGAAGTATTGTAAATAAAGTTATAATACTTTGTTTAGTTATAGGTGCAATTTTAGCTGGCTTAAAACTTATGAATAATACTCCATCTGATTATGTTGGAACACCTGAAAAACCAGGAATAAATACAGCACGATAGGTACTAATAATATAGAAGAATATATCTTAGTGTTTGAGCTTTATTTGGCTTATTTTTTAGCGAATATCTTACTTTTTCAGAATTCTGAAAAAGTAAGATATTCTTGAAAATAAGTTATCAAAATGACTATTAATATAATTTATTTGGGGCTATTTTTACAGTCTCAATACTTTGTTATATAGTTGCTACTTTAGAGTTTAACCCTTGTAGCCTTTCTGCTAACCACATTTTTATAACTGCTTGTCTACTTACTCCAACATGTTTAGCTTCTTTATCTAATGATTTAACCATCCAAGATGGAAAATCGATATTTACTCTTTTTGGTTCCTCATTTATCATTCTAATTTTTGATGTATCAAAATATTCTAATATATCTTCTTGATTATCGTTAAATTTTTCATCTATTTCTGATGCTTTCATAAAGTTTTATCTCCTTTTCTCTTGATCTTCTTACTGAAATGATTCTAATATTTGGTGTTCTGTAAGTTATTATTGCTGTATAATTTTTAGAATTAATTCGACCCAATACTAAAAATCTATCTTCATCTTCACTTTGTGGAGATGGTATTTCAAAAGAGTAAGGGTCTTCCCATAATTCTTTTGCCTC
>DAOVXU010000010.1 GCA_030635995.1 Arcobacter sp.
ATAGCATTTTGAAGTTCTTTTAATTTAGTAATATCAGTGAAAGTAATTACATACTCTTCGTCTTTGATTTTTGTGCCACTTGTATTTACTTGAAATGTGTGAACATTATTTTCTAAATCTTTCATTTTTACTTGATGTATAATAGTACTATTAGTTTCTAGTACTTTAATCCAAGTTTTGCCCTCTTGTTCTTTTTGTAAATATCCCTCCTCTTCTAGGAAAAATTCACAAATACTGTTATGCTCTTTATAAAAATCTTCTAAAGTTTTATATCCAATAAAATTAAGCGTAGGTTGATTGGTCTGCTTTAAATCTTCCTCATTAGTAATTAATATAAAATTCTGTTGTGTATCTAAAATTTTTCGTATGTAGTTATGTTTTTCTTTAATCTCTTCTGTTTTTTTTATCACTTTTTCTTCTAAATATTCATTTAGTTCTTTTAAATCATGAGTTTTTTTACCCACCTTCTCTTCTAATTCTTTTTTATTTACTAGTAGATGATATATTAAATATAAACCAAGTGATAGTAGAATAAACATAATAATATTTGTATATTTAAAAAGATCCAAGATCTCAACAATCTTTATATTGTGAGTGTATGCTACAATATAAGCTGCTGTTTTTTTTGAATTTTTTATATTGCTAATGGGAATAAAGGAAATTACTAATATATCACCATTTGATTTTCCATATATTGCAAATTCTTTTGAATCTTTTATATTTTTATTTATATATTTTTGATGTTTTGCAATAATATTTTTTGAGACCAATAGATCTTTATGATATGTATCTTTAAAAATTGATATCATATAATCTTTATGTTCAATACTTTGATTATAGATAGATTCTTTATTTTTTGTTTTCCATATTTTTGTATTTAGAATATTTTTATTTACCAAGAAGTGAGAGTGTATTTTATTTACATCAATAAGTGTATTTTGCATATTTTCTGATGAATAGGAGATATCAAAACAACCTAAATATTGATTGTTTTTATTAAAAAGTGGATATATATTTCTAAATGCATGGCTGATTCTCCCCTGCTCAAAACCATGTAGTGGTTTTTTTGTTTTATTTACCATTGATATACCGTATCTTATTTTGCTTATATCATCTCCATATTTAGATGGTGCATGCATTCTTAAAAGAATTTTATTATTAGGGTGTGCAAATAGAAGAATTTTAATACCTCGTTTGGTCATCGCTGTAAACTGAATTTTCAATAACTTATATAGTTTTTTTCTTAAAATCTTTTTTTGATTATCATCTGCTTTTAAGGATTGAGATAATAATTTGATTAACTTTTTATTTTTTGAAAAGATAAAATTAATAACATCTGTCTGTATTTTATTGTGGTAGTTTGTAATATCATAATTTAATTTAAAGTTTTTAATAGAGTTTTGTAACTCCGTTGAAATATTTGTTTCTTTATTGATACTGTTGATATTATAAGCAATTGAATAAAGCACCATAAAAGTTAAGATTAATATAATCTTTAATTGTATGTGTTTTATAATTTGATTTTTCATTCTTTAATTTGGTATTAAAATAGTAAAGCATACACCATCTTCACTGTTTTTAACGCTTATCTCTCCTTCAATTTTCTCTATAATCATTTTAGACATATATAAACCCATACCTGTACCTTTACCTTCCCCTTTTGTTGTAAAGTTTACATTAAATATATTATCAATTATATCTTTTGGAATTCCACCAGCATTATCTTGTATTTTGACCAAATAGCCTGTGTTGTCTTGTGATATATTAAATATAATATCTCTATTTTTTATATTATTTTCTATGAAAGCATCTTTAGAGTTATTGATTAGGTTAATAAGTATATGTTTAAATTCAGTAGGCACTATATTTGCCATTAATTGTTTATCTATATTTAGTTGTGTTTTAATATCATTTTTTATTAAAGTGTCGTGCATTAGCATAAAAATATTTTTTATTTCATCTTCTATATCTACTTGTTGCTTTTTTATATTAGTTCTGAAGAAGCTTCTAAATTCATCAATTGTTTCTACTAAATGATCTATTTGTTCCATTGTTTTTATTTCTATTTTTTCGATAGAATCTGAAGAAAGTTTACCAGAATCATTTTGAAATTTTAAACTAGTAACATATGTACTAATAACACTAAGTGGTTGTTTCCATTGGTGTGCAACTGCATCCATCATCTCACCCATAGCTGCTAATTTTGCTTGATGAAATAACATAGTATCTTTTTGTCTAATCTCCTCAACTTGCTTATGAACTTGCTGATTTAGTGTTTTATTGTACGATTCTAACTGGATATTTATTTTTTTCATATTTGCAGTATATTCAATAGCTAATTTATTGTTAACAACAGTTTTAGAAAGCTTATATAAAACTTGTAATAAATTTTCATTTTTCATAGGCTTTAAAATAAAGCTTTCAATCCCTTGCTCTATAAGTTTAATAAATCGACTTGTTTCATTGTATGCAGATATCACTGAGATCACTTGCTCTGGATTTATTTTATGTATCTCTTCTATAAGTTGATGACCATCCATATTTGGCATATTGATATCTGTAAATACAATATCATAATAATAGCCATTATCTTTATAAAATTTTAGATATTTTTCAAGTCCATCTTTGCCATCGATTGCACCATCAACTTCTTTAAAAAAGTTTTCAAATATCTCAATAGTATCTTCTCTTAACATATCTTCATCTTCAGCATAAAGGATATGTAAATTTTCCGTTAAGTTACGTAATTTTT
Organism: Arcobacter sp.; assembly: GCA_030635995.1. Classification (GTDB taxonomy): domain Bacteria; phylum Campylobacterota; class Campylobacteria; order Campylobacterales; family Arcobacteraceae; genus CAIJNA01. Next base: position 2,753 of record DAOVXU010000010.1, read on the forward strand.
TTGTGTTTTCCATATCTATATTCCTTCACATAGATTATTATACAATATAAATGTATTCAAAATGTATTTAAAAGCAATATATAATTAGTTTTTATATATAATTTTTCATATATAAATATAAGGGTAGTATATGAAAATAGCACGAAATATAAGTGATTTAGTTGGAAATACACCAATAATACAATTAAATAATATAAATAAAAATATTTTTGCAAAATGTGAATTTATGAATCCTACTTCAAGTGTTAAAGATAGGTTAGCTATGAATATGTTAGATGTGGCACTTAAAGATGGAATTATAGATAAAAATACACATATTATAGAACCTACAAGTGGAAATACTGGGGTTGGATTAGCGGCTCAATGTGCTAGTAGAGGAATGAAACTAACTCTTACTATGCCTGATTCTATGAGTCAAGAGAGGCGAGATTTAATGAGTGCTTTTGGTGCTAATGTAGTTTTAACTCCTGCATCTTTAGAGATGACAGGTAGTATAGATAAAGCAAAACAGATGGCAAATGAGGAAGAGAATGCAATAGTATTAGATCAGTTCTCAAATCCATCAAACCGAGCAATTCATGAAACTACAACCTCTTTAGAAATTTTAGAAGATATGGATGGGAAAATAGATATATTTGTAGCTTCTGTAGGAACTGGTGGAACTTTAAGTGGAACTGCAAAAATTTTAAAACAAAAATTACCAAATATAAAAATAATAGCAGTTGAACCTGATGATTCAGCAGTATTAAGTGGAGAGAGAGCATCTATTCATAAAATACAAGGTATTGGGGCAGGATTTATCCCTAAGACACTTGATACTAATATCTATGATGAGATAGTAAGAGTATCAAATGATGATGCTATAAATACAGCAAAACTGATAGCTTCAAGAGAAGGATTGCTTGTAGGTATTAGTAGTGGGGCGAATGTATGGGCAAGTGATTTTATATCTTCAAAAAAAGAAAATAAAGATAAAAAAATAGTAACAATATTATGTGATACAGGTGAGCGATACCTTAGTACTGGTATGTTTACAAAATAGAAGGAGAGAATAATATGAAAATGATAGAAGTTTTAAATAATAGAATAGATGAGATAAGGGTTGAAGTGATGAAATTGGTTGATAATCAATCTATATCTTTAACTGAAAAAAATGCGTTGATGCAACCACTAGTAGAAGAGAAAAAAGTTATGGAACATACTTTAGTGTATCTTGAAAAGATTAAGAATACAAATTATAAAGGTCTTTGTGGTGGTGGATAGATAGTATGAATGAATTAGTTATATTTAAAAGAAGTATTAAAGACTATTTTACTCGTCCTATGCTTGGATTATTGATATATCCATTGTTGGGAAGTTTGATTGTTTTATATTTAATAGTTTTTAATATAGCTGGTGAAGGGATGGAGTATTTAAATAATACCCATATTCAAATAGAACAACATCAATCATTGGTACAAAATGGTAATATTGAAGAGACCACCATCAGCCAGTCCTATACAGGAAATGGTATATTAGATTTTTTACTTCAATATACAATAACCTCTTGGGTAGTTGGATTTTTCTTATATGCGGGTGGATTTTTATTAGCAGGGTATTTTTCAATATTTTTATCTTTATTAATTGTTGGATTATTAACACCTAGGATTTTATCTATATTAAGAGATAGGCATTATCAAGATATAAATATAGATGGTTATGGTACTATTGTTGGTGCTATTTTTGGAATGATGAAACGATTATTTATTATGTTTTTATTATTTATATTATTGATACCTTTATATTTTGTACCATTTATAAATATTGTAGCTATAAATTTACCATTATTTTATTTCTTTCATAAAACATTACAATATGATGTGAGTTCAGAATTGATAGAAAAAGATAAATTTGGACAATTATATTATTTAAATAAAACATCTTTTAGAATGAAAAGTTTATTTTTATATGTAGTTTCACTTATTCCATTTGTATCGTTCTTTATCTCAATATTTTATATTATATATATTGGAAATAGTTATTTTGGAATATTAGTAAATAAAAGAGGATAGTACCTCTTTTATTTATTTTCTTCGATTTTTTCTTTTGCTAAATCAACAGCTTTTTGACTATTTTCGATTACTATATCTGTTGCACTATCTAGTTTCTTTTCTATAGTACTTTTTTCTATACCTGTTTTATCACTAATTATCTCTGTTAGATCATTTGCTTTTTCTGGCATAAATATATTTAAACCAATAAAAATCATTACTGCTAAAAATACTAATTTTAAAAGTGTTTCTATTATTGTTTCCCTTTTTTAGTAAAATATTGTATCTAAGATTATAAATGCAAAGAATATGATACCCAAATAGCCATTAATAGTAAAAAAAGCTTTATCTATTTTCCCTTTGGGTAGCATAATTTGCACTCCCTAAAGTTAAATTCTAAATCCAGCCTATCAAGATAGGTTGGATTTAGAATTTAACTTTATGAATCACAACTTATACTATTTAAGTATTCAGTTATAATTTGATTTGGTATAAGTACCACAAATACAGATAAAAATTTAATAGGCTTTAGAGCAAAAAAATAGAAATTGAGAAAAAGTAATTATATAAATATATTATAATTTTAGATATACTCTCTTATACAAACTATAAAGGTGTATATGGAGGGGATAATTATGACATTACAAAAGTGGGAAATATTTCAAGATGAGGTAACGAAGTTTTTAAATAAATATTTTAATGCTAACTTTACAATGGAAGGAGGATATGACTCAACAACATCTTACATAACAGTAAGAAAAGCAACTCAAGATATTACTACTATTGAAGCAAAGTTTGGTTCAACTCAAGCAGGACAAATTGTATTAATATCAGATGGTAGTAAATTTATATTTTGTGATAAGAGTAAAAATAATCCAAATGTACATACACAAGAGATAATAAAATATTTGAATTCTAATTATTCATTATATAAAGGTGTTAATACTGCGTCTATTTATGTTGATATTAGTGATACTATTTTATATAATTGGGTAAAAACAATTTATCGTGAAAAAAATGTTGAATGGATTATATCTTCAAAAAAGTTTAATAATTTAACGGTAGATGATTTACTTTTTATTCCTATAAATGATATAGAAAATTATTTTGATATTAGTCTAGTATTTAGAAGAAAAAAAACTGGAGATACACATATTCCAGGTAAAGATATAATAGATTTTAAAACTCAATTGGATTTAATATGTCAAGACTACCAAATCAAAAAAACTAATAATAAATATTTATTAACTTTAAATTCAAGATTATCTGATTTTAATATTGGTAGTAAATATTTATTAAGTATGACAAATGTGGATTGTCAGTATTATATAAAGAAAAAAGGTATAAACACCAATCCTAATATTATGTTTCAACTAAACTTAAAAGATAATATAGAATTCAAAGGGGAGAATTTTAAAGAAAAGTATAAATTATAATTTATTTATTCTTCTTTAGCTCTATCAGCCTTTGAAATATAACGCACCTTTGAGGAAAGCTTTGACTTTATTCTTGCACGAGCACGTTTTAATCGTTTATTTTGTAGCTTTTTAATTCTATCTTGTCTATTCATATTAATACCCCTTTTTACTTAAATATTGCATCTAAAATTATAAATACAAAAAATATGATACCCAAATAGCCATTAATAGTAAAAAAAGCTTTATCTATTTTTGTAAAATCTTTATTTACAATAATATGTTCAACTGTAAGCATAGCAATACTAATAACAATAGCAATATATCCGAAAATTCCAAGCCCCGCTTCTATTACAAATAAAGCCCAAAAAGCAATTGTCAGAATATGTAATATTTGAGAAAATAGCATAGTCTTTTTTGCACCAAATTTTGATGGAATTGAGTGAAGTCCAAGCTTTTTATCAACTTCAATATCTTGTAAAGAGTAAAGTAGATCAAATCCAGCAACCCAAAACATTACACCAATAGCTAAATATATACTCCACAGAGTTATAGTTTCACTAACTGCAACTACCCCTGCAATTGGAGCAAGACCTAAAGAGATACCAAGAATTATATGAGCAAGATATGAGAATCTTTTAAAATAAGAGTATGATGCAATTATAATTAAAATAGGGATAGAGAGGTAAAAAGCTAAGTTATTTACAAAATAAGCAACTATTATAAATATTAATGCGTTTAAAAGTGTAAATATTTGCATCTGTTTTACACTTACTCTTCCATCTACACTTGGTCTATTTATAGTTCTTGGATTTAGTGCGTCTATATCTCTATCTAAATATCTATTAAATCCCATGGCAAAATTTCTAGCACTAAGGGCTGCTAATATCCCCATAATAAAAAGGTAAAATCCAAACCATCCATTAGAGGCAACTACCATTGCAATAAAAATAAAGGGTAAAGAGAAAATTGAATGTTTAAACATCACTAGTTCATTAAAATCGTTTATAAGTTTTAAAAATTTATCCATAATGTGATTTTACTATAATGTTACTTATGAAGTTAGCAAAATAAAAATATGATTGCTTCAATCTCTTTTAATTATTTATATATTCAATTATGTTATAATTCAATAAGGAAAATTATGAAAAAACAGTATTTAATTATCTTATTTTTACTTTATATTGTTTTGTTAGTAGTTTCATATCAACAAACAAGAGAGTATGCTTTAGGTCAAGCTCAAATTAGGCTTGAGGAATTTTTAAAAAATTATAAAGCTATCCGAACATATATTAGTAAGTATCAAAAATCCGAAGTTTATAGATTGCAATCAAAAGGGATGATAGGTAAAGAATTTTTTACCCCTAATTTATTATCTTCAACTTTTGGTGCAAGAAATATAAATAAAATATATAATAAAATTAGAGTTGAAGAAAATCAACATCCAATAGTGATAAAATTTGCTTCTAATAATCCCAGAAATCCACTAAATAAAGCAACACAAAAAGAATCTGAATTATTAAAGAAATACAATAATGAAGAATTAAAGAATAAATATAGTGAGATTATTGAGACTAATAATGGTACATTTTTATATTATGTTCTACCAACTAAATTAAATAAAAAAAGTTGTATGAGATGTCATTCTGATCCATCTTTAGCGCCAAAAGAATTGATTGAAAAATATGGTGATAAAAATGGTTTTTATGAAAAAATAGGAGATATGAGAGCTATTTTATTAACCACTATGAATATTGATGATGATTTAAGATTTGCACATAGACTTTTTTTATATATCTTTTTAATTGTTACTTTTATATTTGCAATTGGATTATTTATGGTTAATAGTTTTGTTAAAAGAATAACTAAAGAATCTAATTTGATACATATATTATTGGATTCACAAGATAATATTGTTGTATTAACTGATGGATTGAATATCAATCAAACAAATCAATTCTTTTTAGAATTTTTTCAATATAAAAGTTTGGATGAATTTAGTCAAGAGTATCATTGTATTTGTGATTTTTTTAGAATAAAAGATGGATATTATAGTAATTCATTATTAGATGAGGGTGATAATTGGATAGATTATATGCTTAAGTTAGATAAGGAAGAAAGACTGATAGTTATGAATAACTATCAAGGGGAAGAGGTAGTATTTACAGTTAATTTTAAAGTGTATGGTCGGCAAAAACACCAATTTGTTATCACTTTTACAGATATAACTGAACTTAATAGATTAAAAGATAATTTAGAAGATATTTTAGAAGAAAAAACAAAAGTTCTTGCCCAAACAAATAGGGAATTAGAAGAGAGTGAACATGAACTATTGTTATTAAATGAAAATCTTGAAATTAAAATAGCAGATGAGATTGGTAAATTAAAAGATACAGAATCAAAGCTTTTTGAATCGGAAAAACAAGCTTCTATGGGTGACTTAATAGGTAATATTGCTCATCAATGGAGACAGCCTTTAAGTCTTATTAGTACAGCTAGTTCTGGAATGTTAATGCAAATTGAATTTGGTATAAATAATAGAGAAGATGAAATTAAAGCGTTAGATAAGATTTTAAATACAGCAAACTATCTGTCTAATACAATTGATGATTTTAGGGATTTGATAAAAGGTAATATGATAAAAAAAGAATTTTATTTATCTGAAGTTGTCTTTAAAGTATTGTCTATTGAAGAGGCTATGTTAATTAAAAATAATATAAAGATAAAACAAAATATAGATAAAAATATATCTTTAAATAATTATTTAAATGGATTAATTCAGTGTTTTGCAAATATTATTAGTAATACAAAGGATGCCTTTGTGAAAAATGATATAAAGGAAAGAGTTATATTTATAGATGCAAATATTGTAAATAATAATGTCATAATAGAGATTAGTGATAATGCAGGTGGAATAGATGATGATATAATTGGTAAAGTTTTTGAAGCATATTTTACAACTAAACATCAATCACAAGGTACAGGACTTGGATTGTATTTAACTTATAATATTATTACTAATCATATGTTAGGTACAATTGATGCTAAAAATATTATGGTTGATTTTAAAGATAAGCAATATGCTGGAGTAAAATTTACAATAAGCTTACCGTTGAGTAGTTCCAAATAGTAGAATATCACTTTGAAACAAATTGCAATAATAGCACCAACGGCATCAGGGAAAACTTCATTATCTATAAGTATCGCACATAAAACAAACTCTATTATCTTATCTTTAGATTCTCTTGCCCTTTATAAACAAATAGATATAGCTTCAGCAAAGCCAACTATAAAAGAGAGAGATGGTATAGTTCATTTTGGGATAGATGAAGTATTTCCAAATGAACAATTTGATGTTATGAATTTTATAGAAATTTATAAAAAAGCTTATGATTATGCTAAGCAAAATAATAAAAATCTGATTATTGTAGGTGGTACTGGGTTTTATTTAAAATCTTTAATTGAAGGGATTTCATATATTCCACCTTTAAGTAAAGGTAATAAAAAGATTTTAGATGAAAAAATGACCACTTTTACATTGTCGGAATTATATATCTACCTTGAAAGAATAGATAGCCAATATATGGCAAATATAAAATCAAATGATAAATATAGAGTTGAAAAGGCTTTAAGTATATATCTTCAAACAAAACAAAAACCAAGTGAGTTTTTTCGTCTTAATCCACCTATCCCTATTATAAAAGATATAAAACTTTTTAGTATAGAGTGGGATGCTGAATTTTTAAGAAAAAGAATATCACAACGAACAAAGATTATGATAGAGGATGGTTTAATTGATGAGGTTGTTTTTCTTGAACAAAAATATAAAAGGGCTATATCACCTATGGGTTCAATTGGTATAAAAGAGGGATTGGATTATTTGGATGGAAAATTAACAAAATTAGAGTTAGAGGAGAAAATATCAATAGCAACAGCTCAATTAGCAAAAAGGCAAAGAACTTTTAATAAAGGGCAATTTTCTAATGTTACACGGGATAGTTTATCAAACTTAGAGATTAAAATTTTAAAGGATTATAATGTTTAATAAAAAAGCATTAAAAAAGTTTTTTATATATTTTAGCGTATCGATATTTATATCTTTAGTTGTATCTTTTATATATCTATTTTATCATACTTTACCAGAAACTATAAATGGTACATTACAAGATTATATGTTTAAAATTAGAGGGGAAAAGAAACAAAATAATAATATTGTGATTGTTGATATTGATGAAAAGTCACTGGGTATTTTAGGTCAATGGCCTTGGAGTAGGGATGATGTATCAAAAATATTAGAAAATCTAACTTTAGCAAATGTTGGTGTTATTGGGATGGATATTGTTTTTGCAGAAAAAGACAGAAGTTCCCCTCATAAAATTTTCCAAGATTTTAATAGAAGTATAGAAGGTATTCCTAATTATGATAAGGAATTTGGGCAAATGGTAGCAAATACCCCTACAATATTGGGTTATCAATTTATTTTAGATGAAGAGAAATATGTAAACACTGAACCACCTTTTATTCAAGCTATTATTATTGAAAAAAATAAACATCAAGATATAGAATATATATTTAGTGCAAAAGGTGCAATTTTAAATATACCTGAAATACAAGAAAATGGATATTCTAGTGGATTTTTTAATAATATTCCAGATCCATCAGGGATGGTAAGAGCAGTACCATTGGTAATTAAATATGACAATCAGATGTACCCATCTTTAGCATTGGAGTTGATTAGAATATCTTTAGGTGTTAGAAAAATTGTAGTTAATTATGGTGTTCAAGGTGTAGATAATATCTTTTTAGGTGGGATTACAATTCCAACAGATAGGTATGGTAGGCTTATTATAAATTATAGAGGAAAAGGGAAAACATTTAAATATATATCTGCTGTTGATATATTTACAAATAATTTTAAAGTGGAGGATATTGAGGGTAAAATTGTATTAATTGGTACTTCTGCTACAGGTTTATTAGACTTAAGAGCTACACCTTTTGATGCTGTTTTTCCTGGGGTTGAAGTACATGCAAATGCGATAGATAATATTATAGAGGGGGATTTTATATCAAAATCTGCTGATTTAGATGGGATAAACTTAGTAATTATTTTTATAGTTTCTATTATTACAGTTTTTTTAGTTTCCTATTCCCCTTTATGGTTAAATCCATTTATTATGATTTTAATGAGTAGTTTTATAAGTGGATTGTTTTATTATTCACTTTTTTATCAAGGTATTATTTTAGAATTATTTCTCCCACTATTAAGTGTTATTATTTCTACGTTAATAGCAACATTTATGAACTATTTTTTTGAGATAAAAAAAGAACAATTGATAAAGAAGAAATTTGCCAGTAAGGTTTCACTTGATGTTATGGAGAATTTACTTTCAAGTGCAGATGATGCAAAATTTCAAGCTATGGAGAGAGAAGTTACTGTATTTTTCTCAGATGTAAGGGGATTTACAAATATCTCTGAAGCTATGTCAGATGCTAAAACTTTAATTGATTTTATGAATGAGTATATGGATCCAATGACAGATATTATAATGAAACAAAAAGGTACGGTTGATAAATATATAGGTGATGCAATAATGGCATATTGGAATGCCCCTTTAAGTGTAGAAAATCATGCTGAACTAGCTGTAATAGCAACTATGGAACAACTACATGCTTTAGATAACTTAAATAAAATTATTAAAAAAGATAAGCGATATATTGATGTAGTGAAAATGAGTAAAGAAAATGGTGTAGAACCTTTGGATATTGGTATAGGGATAAATACAGGAAAGGCAATAGTTGGGGAGATGGGGTCATCAGTTAGAAGTGATTATACTGTTATTGGGGATGCGATAAATTTAGGGGCAAGGTTAGAATCTTTATGTAAATATTATAATTCAAAATGTAATATATCAAATTTTACAAAAGCCCAATTAACAGGGGATTATATATATAGATTTTTAGATTTAGTGACAGTTAAAGGAAAAAAAGAGCCTATAGAGATATGGCAAATACATGATTATGATAGAGCTGAAAATCTACATAAGTTATATGATGTAAGTAAAAAACAGTTAAAATATGAATTAGAACTATATCATAATGCAGTAGATATCTATAAAAAAGGTGATTTTAAAAAGGCATTGGATCTATTTACGGATATAAATGGGTGGGATAATAAAACAAATAGTAAAATTTATCTTATCTATATGGAGAGATGTTCTAAATATCTATTAGACCCTCCCCTAAATTTTAATGGTGTCTATGCGCATACAACAAAAGGATAAGTGATGTATAAATTTAAAGTATTATTTTTAGTGATAGTTTTTAGTAATAGTTTATTTGGAGTATTGCTTAATGATATAAATAACTCAATACAATATGATGAAGCATTAAAAGTATTTAAACAAAAAGATTATAAAACTTCTTATAAACTATTTTATAAATTATTTTTAGATGATTTGGAAAATCTAAATGTTAATTTTTATCTTGCTAGATCCTCTTTTGAGTTAAAGAATTATGATGAAGCTATAAGTGCATATGAGCGTATAATTATACAAAAACCTACAAACTCTAGGGTTCAATTAGAGCTTGCGCGATGTTATTTTATGCAACAAAATTATCAAGAAGCAAAAATGATGTTTATGATGCTTAAAAAGAAAGAACATCCCATAAATGTAGTGAAGAATATTGATAGATACTTAGCAATTATTGATAAGAAGATATCTAAACACTCTTTTTCTGGGATGTTTATGGGAGGAGTTGTTTATGATTCAAATTTAAATAATAAAGCTTCCAGTGATAATTTTTATATTCCAAAATATTCTGTAAATTTTGTAAATTCTACTAAAGATGTATCTGCATTAGCTCATCAAGAGGTACTTATATTTAATCATAAATATAAGTATAATAGAGCAATATCTTTAAAAAATAATTTTATGTTTTATAATAAAAGTGTAAATAATAATAGTGATAAAAATGTACAATTTACCTCTTACAATCCAGCTTTATCTTATAGCTATAAAAATAATTTAATTATAGATTATGGATTATTTATAGATAGGTTGTGGTTCGGTTCGGTATTACTTTTAGATAGCTATGGGATAGTTCCAAAAGTTAATTATAAATATTCAAATAATTTAATAATAAACTCATTTTTAAAATATCAGATAAAATCGAATAAAGTTAATTCAAATAAAGATAAAGATAGTAAATATTTACAGTTTAATTTATCATTAAATAAAACTTTATCAGAAACTTTAAGAATAATACCCTCTATTGTATTTGAAAATGAGAGAAAAGATGGGGGAACTCTTACAAATATAGATTATGATTCACTTTTAGTAGGAGTTGGACTTAATTATAAATATTCAAATAAAATAAGTATTTTTCCTAAACTAACATATAAAGAGAAAAAATATAAAGAGATAGATAGTAATTATTTAGTAAAACAAAAGAATGATGAGTATAATTATAATTTAACAGGAACTTATCTATTTGATATTGGAGTTATAGGTCAAGGTATTTTAAACTATAGTGATGTGGATTCAAACATTGAGCCATCAAAATATAAAAAATATACAGTAAGTATAAATTTTATTAAACCATTTTAGGGGTAGATTATGAGAATTATATTTTTATTAGTTTTTTTAGTAAATTTTATTTTTGGAAGTGTTGCTATTGTATCTGCTTTTAAAGGTGAAGCTAATGTTATAAGAGGTGGAAAAAATTTAGATGTAAAGATTGGATTTAAGCTAGAAGAGGGTGATGTTTTATTGTCCAAAGATAAGACAAAAATCCAATTAATATTTAATGATAAAACAATTATAACAATTGGAAAAAATTCAAAATTTTCTATTAATGAATATATATATGATGAAACTAAACCAAAAGAGGTAAATGCAAAATTTGGATTTGCTAAAGGGATGTTTAGGACAATTACAGGAAAAATTGGGAAAATAAATCCAAATAGATTTAAAATCAAAGCACACTCTGCAACTATTGGTATACGAGGTACTAAATTTGATGTTGTTGTTAATGATTTTCAAACTAAGATTGGTGTTATTAAAGGGGGAGTGTATTTTTTACAAAATAATCAAATAACAGATATCTTATCTGGTGAGATGATGATATATACTATAGATACAGGAAATATGGAAATTAAGGATGGTATATTAATAGAAACTCAAGAGTTTTATGATAAGAATGATAAAGTGAAAGAAAGAATAAATTCTGTAAAAAAGGTTTTTAATTCTAAGATAAAAATTTTAAAAGATAAAATTTTAAAAGATAGAGTAAATATTACTATTGATCCTATTGTAGATAATTTAAAAATTGAAGTTGTAAAATTATTTCAAAATAGCTTAGACGATACTACAGATAATATTTTAGATGATGAAAACTATAATAGTATTAGAGATGAAATAGTTGATTATTATAATGATTTACCAAACGATGATCTTTCCACTATCTTAGAACAATTTATACTTACAGAAGTAGTTAGTCAGAATTATGTAAAAGATATTAATGATGAGATTCCTGATGTAGAATATGGGTATTGGAAAGAGTCTGTAGAATCTGATCCAATTGCTTTATATGCAAGTGTTGATTTAACACCATCTTCTATTATAGATGGGTATATAAATCAAACATCAAATAAGGCATCATATAGTGGTGGTATATCTGCTATAGTTACAGATCTTTCAGGTGCAACTACTTCATCAGATGGGAGTGTTACTTTAAATATAGATTTTTCAAATCAAACACTCGATGGACGATTAAAGGTAACCAATGGAAATTGGCAAGCAACTATAAGGGGAGCTGTTAATAAAGATGGTTTTAGTTCACTTAATATATCTGGAAGTAGTGGAGGTAGTAATATTAGTGGAAATATGGAGGGAAAATTTGCAGGATCTAATGGAGATAGTGTAGGTGGTACATTTAGTTTAACTAAGTTAATTGATTTGACTCATACTACTGTTGGAAGTGTGACAGGTGTATTTGGAGCAAAAAAATAATATCTATTGTAGTATTTTATCTACAATTTTTTTTACCCCATCTTTTTGAATGGAGTTGATTAGGTTTTTGCTTATATCTTTTATATCTGTATTTAAGATATCTAAAATAATATTCTTATCTAGCTCTTCTTGTGTTTTTAAAAAACATAGATTATTAGTTAATAGAAATTTTGCATTATGGTATTGATGATTGGAAGCTGCATAGGGGTAAGGTATATAAAGTGTTGGCATACCTAAAGAGGATAGTTCCCATAGAGTACTTGCACCACTTCTACTAACAGCAAAATCTGCTTTATCCATAAAAGATAGAATATCTTTAGAAAAGTCAAAAACTTCAGCATCTATTTTTAACTGTTGATATTTATCTTTTATTTTTATAAAATCATTTTTTCCAGTTTGGTGGATAATATTTATATTTTTTTCTTTTAAAATTGGTGCTATTTTTATTGCAAAATTATTTATAGCAGTTGCCCCTTGACTACCACCTAAAAAGATTATTGTTTTTATATTTTCCCTTATTCTTGAATATTTAAAAAAAGTTTGGTTTATAGGGTAGTCTTTAATAGTTGAATTTTTATCATATGAACTAAAAACCTCTTTTGCAAATTTGGAAGTTATCTTATTTAGCTTACCCATAATAGAATTTTGTTCGTGAATATAAAGTTCACTTTGTGTAAATATTGAGGCAAATGAAGCAGGGGAAGCTGAAAAACCACCTACACTAATCACTTTTTGTATTTTGTATTTATTGAATATTTTTATACAAGATAGCATGGCTTTAAATATCATATTTAAAGATTTAATTTTTCCTATAAAACCTTGGTTTACTACACCTTTTGTATTCATAAAATATGATTTATATATTTTTGCTTCATTTTCAAACCAAGCTTTATCAGCCCCTTTAGTTGAACCTATAAATATAACTTTATAACCTCTATTATCTAGTTCATATATTAAACTTTTTGCAACTGATAGGTGACCACCTGTGCCACCACCAGTAACTACTATAAATTTATCTTTCATGTCGTTTCCAAATACACTCTTCATCCATTGTTGGACGATTTTGTAAAACATCAAAAGGGGCATAACTCTCTTTATATCCCATAGAGTAATGGTCTTTTATCCAATATCCTAAAAATAGATATGGAACTTCTGCTTGTTGGGCGATACTCATTTGAGCTAAAATTGAAAATTTACCAAGTGAACGGTTTTCATAATCGTGGTCATAAAAACAATATACACAAGAGATAGATTTTTTTGTCATATCACTAAGCGCTACGCCGATTAATTTATCATCCAAGAAGTATAATATCTCTTTTCCAAAAGTACCTGCTCCATTTACATATGAATGCATATATTCAGCTGGTTCTATTTGATTTTCCCTCCACCCTTTTTTTTGTTCCATATATTTATGATATTTATTAAATAGATTTAGATGGTCTATACTCATACTTGGTTTTTGTACATAAATTTGTATATCTTGATTTTTAGCTAATATTCTTTTTTGTGATTTTGTATATTTTAAATTATTTATATCAATTCTGACAGTTTTACATTCATTACAATCTTTACATTCTGGAACAAAATGGACATTTCCAAATCTTCTCCAGCCTCGTTCTAGCATTTTATGATAAGTTTTAGTATTACAATTTTTTATAAATCTATACCTTGTATCTGCTTTTTTATCACCATAATAAGCACACTGTTTAGACTCTTCAAGTATCTCTGTAATATTTTCTTGGTTATTCATAAAAGTATTATATCTAAAGTGTTATAATAAATCTTATTTATAAATATAAAGGCTGTTTATGTTTCAAAAGTTATTTTTAGTTATTTTTATTTTACTTAGTATATCTCTTGGAGCAAATGATGGAATCCCACAAGAAAGAGGGCAAAAAGTTTCTTTACAACTTTTATGGAAGCATCAGTTTGAATTTGCTGGATTTTATATTGCAAAAGAGAAAGGTTTTTATAAAGATAATAATCTTGAAGTTGAACTAAAAGAGTATCAATTTGGGGTAGATATAACTAAAGATGTTGAATCTGGGGAAAGTACATTTGGTGTAGGCTATCCAAGTCTTATTCTTGATAAAGCAAATGGCTCAAATATAGTTTTATTAAATTCTATTTACCAGTCCTCTCCTCATATTTTAATAACTCTAAAATCATCAGGTATAAAATCTATAGAAGAGTTTAAAAATAAAAAAATTATGATAGAAAATAATACTATAAAAGCAGTACCTTTTATGGGTATGTTGTTTTCAAAAGGTATTAAAAAAGAAGATGTAAATATTTTAAAACCAACATTTGATATAGAGGATTTGATTCAAGGTAAAACAGATATATTTGCTGCTTATATATCAAATGAAGTATATAAACTAAATAAAAAGGATTTAAAATATAATATTTGGAATCCAGCAGATTATGGCTTTGATTTTTATAATGATATTTTATTTACCTCTTCTAAAATGCTAAAAAATGATAATAGTAAAGTGAAAAGATTTCAAGAGGCTTCATTAAAGGGATGGAGATATGCTTTTGCGCATATAGATGAAACAGTTGAGCTTATTTTAAATAAATATAATACACAAAATAAAACAAAAGAAGCATTACTTTATGAAGCAAAAACTTTAAAAAAGTTAGCATATAAAGGGAATATTGCTTTTGGAGATATTGATAAAAATAAAATACAAAGAATATATGATATTTATAATTTAATGGGATTAACAAACAATAAAATAGACCTTGATACTTTTTTGTATTGTCCAAATCCAGAACATATACTATTGACAAAAAAAGAACGGCAGTATTTAAAAGATAATCCAATTATAACAGTACACAATGAACAAAACTGGCCACCATATAATTTTAATGAAAATGGAAAAGCTAAGGGTTTTTCAATAGATTATATAAAATTAGTTGCTCAAAAATTGGGTATTAAAATAAAGTTTATTGATGGATATACTTGGAATGAATTTATGGATATGGTTAAAACAAATAAAATAGATATTTTATTAAACACAATTAAAACAAAATCTAGAGAGGAATCTCTTAACTTTACTACAGGGTATACAAACTCTACAAAATTTATTTTTACAAATGACAATAATATAAAAACATTAGATGCTCTTAAAGGTAAAATAGTAGCTGTTACAGA
Source organism: Arcobacter sp. (assembly GCA_030635995.1). GTDB lineage: Bacteria > Campylobacterota > Campylobacteria > Campylobacterales > Arcobacteraceae > CAIJNA01. The sequence goes on from DAOVXU010000010.1 coordinate 18,366, forward strand.
AGGTTTTTTTATACATAAATTTTTAGAAAAGAATTATCCATCTATAAAATTAAATATCCAAAATAATACACTAGATTGTATTCATGAAGTTATAAATAAAGAGGCAGATGCAATAATAGGGAATTTTGGAGTGGTTAATTATATTTTGCAAGACAATGTAATTAATTTATCTTATTCTATTGTACTTAAAGAGGTAGGATTGCAAAAATCATTACATTTAGCTACTGCTAAAAATAATTTAGTTTTAAAAAATATTTTACAAAAAGGTATAGATAAGATAACTGATCAAGAGATTAATAATTTAAAAAATAAATGGCTAGGATTTGTTCAACCAACGAAAGTAAAAAATATTGTAAATCTTCTTACAAATGAAGAGAAAGATTGGATAAAAAACAACCGTGTTAAAGTAGGTATTGAAAATTGGAAACCGATAATGTATTTTGATAAAGAATTAAATACAATGAGTGGAATTGGTGGAGATATCCTTAAGTTGCTACTGCAAAGATTAGGTATGAAGAGTGAAAATATCATTAATCAAGAGTGGGATATATTATTAAATCAATTTAAAGATGGTGATATTGATATATTACCCACTACATATCATACGAAAGATAGAGCAAATTATGGAATATTTACTCAATCATATTTAGATATTAAAGAATATTTATATATTAAAAGTAATAATCACCAAATTAAAACTTTTAAAGATTTGAAAAATAAGAGATTAGCAATTATAAGAGAGTATGGGACAATTCCTAAAATAAGAGAAAAATATCCAACTATAAATATAATAGAAACATCAAGTGTTGATGAGTCTATATCTCTTGTATTAAATGGTAAAGTTGATGCTTTATATGATGCTCAATTAGGGATAGAATATCATTTGTTAAATCATGCCATATTAGGGATAAAAGGTATCGCTCAAGATACTTTTAAATCTTCCCCTCTTCATATGTTTAGTACATCTTCTAAACCAATTTTAAGTAGTATTTTAAAAAAAGGGTTAAAAAGTATA
>DAOVXU010000223.1 GCA_030635995.1 Arcobacter sp.
TAATCCAGTTAAATCATCATTTGATAGTTGATTTGTCATTTTTTCAAGATTGTTGTTGAGTTTATTTATCATATTTTTGATTTTTTCTGACATCTCATTCATGGAGATTGATATATTTTTAATCTCTGTTGTCCAAGGTAATTTTTTTATAATATTAAAATTTCCTTGGGATATATTTTTTGCTAATATCTCTATATCTTTTAGTGGTTTTAAAATAAATTGCAAAAATATAATTAGTATAAAAATTGATATGACAAAAGATATCATTGAGTAATAGATAATTTTTTTAGTTTGAGAATATAGTTTTTTATAAGCTTCACCAGCATTTGCACTTACATAGATAATAGCTTTTGTTGTCCATCCATTGCTTATTTCACTTTTTGCTTCAGTCATTGTAAGAGGCAGAGCATTTATAAACCATTGTGGTACGGTGTCAAACTTTTCATCTCTTTTGACTGAAACTAAAACTTTATTTATTGTAATCTCTTTAAAGCTTTTTATCTCTTGGGTATCATTATATGCAATAAAATTTACTTTTAACTTCCCTTTATTGGGGAATAGGGTAGATGGGAAAAATGAATATTTTATAGGTTTATTTATATTTTCATCTATATCATCTAAATTACCATCAAGCTCTAGTAGTTCATTTTCTAATTCATCATCAGCTTTTGAACTTATTATTTCACCATCATCTTTATCTATAGATATATCTTTTATTTTATAACCACTAAGTTTTTTATTTAGTAAATCTGAACTTGTAAATACAAAATCAATATCCTCAAGTCTTATCTCTTTATAAAAACCTCTATTTGCTATAGCTCTTATGATTGATGTTATCTCGGCGTCTGTTTTATCATCTATTAAAGATTTTAGGCTCATCCCTAGTGATGTTGCTGTATCTTGGGATTTTGTTGTTGATTCAACTTGAAGATACTCTTTGAAGTTGTTTACACTTATTATAAAATTACCTGTAAATATCATTAGAAATATAAATGATATGATTATATATAGTTGCTTTGATAGTGTCATAGTTTCCCTTTTCTTAAATCTTTGTCATTAGTGATTGCCATTTTTTTAGCTTATTATCGCCAGTTCGTTTTAAATCATTTGTTTTATTTTGTGCTTTCCATAGACCTGTTGCATTAAAACTATATACAGGTTTTAAATCTTTTCTTTTGGTTGCTAGTTTTAAACTCTTTACAACATTGTCTAAAACTATTGGTGTTGAGTTTGGTTTATGGTAGTAGTTTAGAACCATATGTGCCTCATCAAAGTCTTTATTTTTTGATTTTAGTTTTACATATGCTATTTTTAGTTTTTTATCAGGTATCCCTACAGCTCGAAGTGCAAAGTATTTTGCAATAGCATAATCTTCACAATCTCCAGCTCCACGACCTAAAAATTCAAAAGGGGAAGCCCAATAGTCTATCTTGTTCCAAGTCTTTTCATCTGAGCTGTATCTTATTTTATTAAAAAAATCATTTATAGCTTTTAGCTGTTTTATAATTTTCTTCCCTTTTACAGATTCTAATGTTTTATCCCAGAGAAGTACTCTTTTATAAGCTTTTATACCATACTTCTTTTTTATTTTTATTAAATTTTCTTGGGATATGTTGTGAGTTTTATTGTTTGCTAGTAAAAAAATAGCCAATATAACAGATACACAACTAAATAAAAATAATCTCATAATCTAAAAGTGACCGCTATTCCTTGTAAAAATTGGTTTAGATATTAATTTACCTTGGGGATTTAAATATCCAACTTTCTCATCTAATATAACTTTTGCAAATCCATTTGAAAAGTCATATCCATAATCATAAATAGGTTTAGATAATACATTACACTGATTATCTAAATATCCCCATTTTTTATCAATTAGAGTTCTTAGAAAATTCTCTTGTTGAAAATATATTCTATCATATGTTGGTTTTATTTTAAGTTCAATGTTTTTATTTATGCATCCATATCTGTTATTGTGATGAACTAATGCTATATCACCTACAAACTCTTGGATATAGTCATAAGTTGGTTTTAATACAATATTAAAGTTTGTATCGATTAAACCAAATTTACCACCAACTTCTATTCTAGCAAAGCCATCAAAGAAATATGTAATAGAATCATACACAACTTTTAGGAGTAGATTTCCATCTAAATCTATAATTCCAAATTTACCATCTATATTTTGTACAATAGAATAAGCACCACTTTTTTCATTGTGTATCCAATGTAGGTTTACTAGATTTGGATGATCAAATTTTGCATTGTTTCCATCACATTTAAGAATATGTTTATATATTGGCTTTATAGTTATGTAACCAGACTCTTGAATCATACCATCTTTATCACCTTCTTGAATTACAGTATACTTAATAGCTTTTTGGTTACATCCTGAAAATATAGAGATAACTAAAAATAAAAAAGTAAACGCTTTCATTAGATCTCATCCTCTAAAGTTATATTATTTATATCTTTAGTATCAGAGTTTTTGGTATTATTATAATCTAATGTTTCTATTCTAAATTCAACTCTTCTTGATTTTTCTCTATTTTCAGTTTTATCATCATTGTAA
>DAOVXU010000103.1 GCA_030635995.1 Arcobacter sp.
ATACAATCTGCTTTTGTTCTATTGTTTAATAATTCTTTTATGATATTTTTAGAGATACAAGCTCTAGCTACATCTGTAATCATAATATATTTTGTTGTTACTTTTTGTAATGAATTTTGCATAGATTCTTGTCTTGTGTTTCCACCTGCTACAAAAATAAAATCATCTGAGTAATTCTTCATGTAATTTAATTCATCTTTATGTCCAACAACAATAACTTTTTTAAAATTTCCATAACTAAAGAGATTTTTGGTAACACTTAACCATAATGGTTCATCTTCACATCTTAACCATTGCTTTTTTGGCTGAAGTCCAAATCTCGTTGAATCCCCTGCACATAGTACTATTAGAGTGGTGTCTAACAATTTAATATCCTTACTGTGTAAAAAAGTTACGAATTATACTAAAATGTTACTTTTATTCTCATAAGTTGGGCTTAAAGATTTATATATAGATAAAATCATATTTAAACAATAGAAAGTGTATAATTCAGGATTATATAAAAGGAAAATAGTTAATGAGTATTTCAAATGAAACGATAGAGAAGATAAGAAGAAGTAATTGTGCAACAGATGATACATTTTTTCAAGCGGTTGAAGAGGTGCTTGAGAGTATAAAACCAGTGTTAGATAGTGATCCAATATATGAAAGACATTCTATAGTAGATAGACTTACTACTCCAGATAGAGAGTTTAAGTTTAAAGTTGTTTGGATGGATGACAATCAAAATATTCAAGTAAATACAGGATATAGAGTACAGTTTAATAATGCACTTGGACCTTATAAGGGTGGTCTTCGATTTCATCCAAGTGTAAATAGTGGTATTTTAAAATTTTTAGGATTTGAACAGATTTTTAAAAATTCACTTACTGGACTTCCTATTGGTGGTGGAAAAGGTGGTAGTGATTTTGATCCTAAAGGTAAATCTGATTTTGAGATTATGAAATTTTGTTCCTCTTTTATGACAGAATTACACAAGTATATTGGACCTCGTATTGATGTTCCTGCTGGAGATATTGGAGTAGGTGCTAGGGAGATTGGATATTTATTTGGTGAATATAAAAAAATCACTTCATCTTATGAGGGTATTCTAACAGGAAAGCCATATATGTTTGGTGGAAGTTTAATGAGACCAGAAGCTACAGGATATGGGTGTGTTTATTTTACAGATGAGATGTTGAAATTTGCAGGAAAAGATGGATTTAAAGATAGAATTTGTACAGTAAGTGGTGCTGGAAATGTTGCACTTCATACTATAGAAAAATTGTATGCACTGGGTGCTAAACCAGTAACATGTACAGATAGTAGAGGTACTATTTATGATTCAAGAGGTGTAAATCTTGAATTACTAAAAGAGTTAAAACTTGTAAGAAGAGCATCTTTAGAAGAATATTGTACTGTACATAGTGAGGCAATTTACACTAAAGTGGAAGATTATCCACAAGGTGGTCATGAGGTTTGGAATATCCCTTGTGATTGTGCATTTCCTAGTGCTACACAAAATGAATTAACAAAAGTTGATGCACAAAATTTAGTTGATAATGGATGTATCTCTGTAAGTGAAGGTGCAAATATGCCTTCAACACCAACTGCTATTCAAATTATTCAAGATAATGGTGTTTTATTTGCACCTGCAAAAGCTGCCAATGCTGGTGGTGTTGCGGTTAGTGAATTTGAGATGTCTCAAAATGCTTCTATGACAAAATGGACATATGAAAAAGTAGATAAGATGTTAGAGCAAACTATGAGAGCAATTTGTAAAAGAGTACATTTAACAGCTGAAGAATATGGTGTGGCTGGAAATTATGTAGATGGTGCAAATATTGCAGGATTTAAAAAAGTAGCTGATGCTATGATAGCAGAAGGGATTTAATCCCTTCGTTCTATTGGTTACTTAAAAGTTATATAATAAATATTAATAAGGTTAAGAATGCGGATGGATAAAATAATACAAATATTTTTAAGTTTAATTATATTATCAAATATATTATTATCAAATACACTTAATCTTACAAAAGACGAAAAAATTTGGTTAGAAAATAATCCAATGGTTAAAGTAGCTGTTATGGATTATTGGAATCATGATGGAGATGGTAATACTATTCATACAGATTATTTAAAACTATTAAATAGATATAGTGATATAAATATCATCCCTATTAGATATAGTGCTTGGAAAGATGGATACAATCAAATTATAAATAAAAAAGATAATAATATTCACGGTATTATGAATCTTAGCTGGAGTAAGCAAAGAGAGAAAAAATATTTTTTTTATACTAAAGCTTATAATTATGAACCAAACTATTTGATTGTACGAAAATCAAATACTAATATATCAAATCTACAAGAGTTAAAAAGTAAAACTGTACTTGTAAAAGAAAAAGCTATTACACTAAATATTGTTAACGAGATTTCAGATGATATAAAAATAAAGCAAGTTAAATTAGATACTTTAATGTATAAACAACTTTTTGAAGATAAAGATATAGATGCTTTTGTTACATACAATAAAAATGAAGAATTACTACAGAAATATAATTTAAAAGTTGTAAAAATTATCTATGATAAATTTAGTGAAGTTTCTATAGGTATAGATAAACAATATCCTCATTTACGATCTATTATCAATAAAATTTATAAAATTATCCCAAAAGATGAATTATCTAATTTAAGAAATAAAGTTTATAGTGACACAAGTCTATATAAAAGTGAATTAAGTTTCCAAAATACTATTTATTTAACACAAGAAGAGAAAGAATATATAAAAAATAATACTGTAAAAATAGGTGTTGAACAATGGGTTCCTATTTTATTTTCAAATGATGGCTCTGATATAGATGGAATTTGTGGAGATTTTACTAAACTTATAATTAGAAGTACAGGGCTTAAAACAACTATTGTAACTGATGAATGGGTAGAGTTATTAAAAGGTATTGAAAATAAAACTATAGATCTTCTTCCAGATGTATTTCGTACACCAAAAAGAGAAGAATATGGTTTATTTAGTGAGGGGTTTTTGAAAATTAAAGATGCTATTTATTTCAAAGATACAAATAATGATATATACTCTTTAAAAGATTTAGAGGGTAAAGTATTAGCAATGCAAGAAGGAAATGGGAATATTGATAAAATACGCAATAAATTTCCAACAATTAATATTATATTTACAAAAGATTTAGAAGATTCTATAAATCGTGTATTAAATGGTGAAGCTAATGCGTTTTATGCAGGACAAATTGCAGTAGAAACTAAAATTAATAATGAACTTATCAAAGGGTTAAAATCAACATCAATTAAAACTTTTAAGGCACCTGATATACATTTTTTTTCAAAGTTAGATGAACCCCTATTAGCTAGTATTCTTCAAAAAGGGTTACAAAGCATTACATATAAACAGAGAAATGATATTTTCAATAAATGGCTTAATCGAGCAAATGATATAACAGATATATCTATTTTAAATAATGTAGAAAAAGAGTATTTATTAAAGAAACAAGAGATAAAAATGTGTATAGATCCAGATTGGATGCCATTTGAAAAAATAGAAAATAAAAAGCATATAGGATTAGCATCAGATTATATAAAATTAATTAGTCAAAAAATAAAGATACCAATTAAACTTGTAGAAACTTCATCCTGGGCACAATCTTTACAAAAAGCAAAAGATAGGGAGTGTGATATATTATCTTTAGCTGCAAATACCAAATCAAGAAGAGTATATATGGATTTTACGACACCATATATAATGGCACCAATTATTGTCGCTACAAAAGTTGGTGTACCTTTTGTTGATAACTTAGAAAGTATAATGGATAAAAAATTAGGGGTAGTAAAGGGTTATGCTTTACATGAAACATTAAAAGAAGAATATCCTAGTATAAATTTAATTGAAGTGAAATCTATAAAAGATGGGTTAGATAAGGTTTCATCAGGTGAAATATTTGGTTACTTAGATAATAGTATAGTGCTAAATTATGAGATTCAAAGGAATTATATCAGTACTATTTCAGTATCTGGAAGTTTTGTACAAAAATTTGAATTAAATATTGCCACAAGAAATGATGAACCAATTCTAAATCAGATTTTCCAAAAAGCTATATCTTCTATTGATCAAGTTAATAAGCAAAGAATCTTAAATAAATGGGCAAATGTCTCTTATGCTTCTAAAATTGACTACAGATTAGTTTGGCAAATTTTGACAATAGTATTTATAGTTGGGGTATTTATTATATATAGACAAATTTTATTAAAAAAACAGAATCAGAAATTAGAGGATAGTATAAATGTATTTGAAGCACTGTTGGATTCTGCTCTTGAGGGGATAATAATATTTGATACTACATTTAATTGTATCGATGCAAATAATAAATCTTTGGAAATCTTTGGATTCAAAGATAAGAGAGATGCAATTAGTGAAAATATGTTTAATTTTGTAACTAAAGATTCAGTTCCGATACTTCAAAAGTATATGTCAGAAAATAATACTGAACCTTGTGAGGTAGAATTCTTAAGAAAAAGTGGTGAAGAGTTTCCTGCTCTTGTTAGAGGTAAAACTATTATATTAAATGGTAAGCCAGTAAGAGTATCAGCTATTTTAGATATGACCGATATAAAAAATAAAGAGAAATTACTTATAGAATCAAAACATAAAGCAGAAGAGGCAAATAGAATAAAATCTCAATTTTTAGCTAATATGTCACATGAGATAAGAACTCCTATAAATGGGATAGTAGGTATGACACATTTAATGAGACAAACTTATCTTGATGATAAACAAGCAAATTATATTCATATAATAGAAATATCATCTACAAATCTTTTAAATATTATCAATAATATTTTAGATTTTAGTAAAATAGAAGCTGAAAAACTTAAGATTGAAAAAATAGATTTTAATTTAAAAGAACTGGTTGCAAATATTTCAAGTATTGTTTCTTTTAAAGCGAAAGAAAAGAATATTATATTGGAAATATTATATGATAAAGATATAGAAGATCATCTTTTTGGAGATAGTTTAAGAATATCACAAGTTTTAATAAACCTAATAAATAATGCAATAAAATTTACTCATAGTGGAAATGTAAAATTAAATATATCAAATATAAATGATACCTATAAATTTGAGATAAAAGATACAGGTATAGGTATAAGCAAAGAGCAACAATCAAAATTATTCAAATCATTTTCTCAAGCAGATGCAAGTACCACTAGAAAATATGGAGGGACAGGTCTAGGACTTTCTATATCAAAACAGTTGGTTGAATTAATGGATGGAGAGATTTATTGTGAAAGTGAACTTGGTAATGGGAGTACATTTACCTTTACTGTTAGATTGCCAAAAGGTGATAAAAATAATATAGAGTATAAACAACAAATAGATATAAGTAAAATTACAACTCTAAAAAATAGTAATATACTTTTAGTAGAAGATAATATTATAAATCAAGAGATAATTTTAGGGATATTAGAAAATAGTGGTATAAATATAGATACAGCTAATAATGGGAAAGAAGCTGTAGATATGTTTAGTAAAAATAATTATGAACTAATTTTGATGGATCTACAGATGCCAATAATGGGTGGAATAGAAGCTACGCAAATAATTAGAACTACAAAAAATGGAAAAGATATTCCAATCATAGCATTAACAGCAAATGCAATGAAAGAGGATGTTCAAAGAACAAAAGATGCTGGTATGAATGAACACTTAAATAAACCAATAGATGTAGATAAACTTTATGAAACACTTTTAAAATATGTATCTAAAAAAGTAGATGTAGTAACTAAAAGCTTAGATAAAAAAGATAATATTAATATACCTACTTTTGTAAATATAGATACAACAATAGGACTTTCTTATATGAATGAGAATAAAGAATTGTATTTGAAAATATTAAATGATTTTAAAAATAATTATTCTAATTGTAATTTGGATAATTTAGATAATAGTGAATTTCAAAGAGTAACACATACAATAAAAGGACTTAGTGCAAATATAGGAGCAGTAGAGTTAAATAAGATCTCTAAAGAGTTAGATAAAACTCAAGATAAAGATCTGTTACCTAAATTTTATAGTGAATTAAATTTGGTTATTAGTGAATTAAAAAGTTTGTTAGTTGATAAGAAAAATAATAATTTGCTAGAACTTAGTGATGAAAAAAGAGTTGAATTATTTGATAAATTAAAAAAAGCACTTAATTCAAATAGACCAAAACAGTATAAACCTATTATTGAAGAGATTGAGCAGTATCAATTAGAT